>NZ_JBXWQZ010000001.1:0-178675 GCF_059612645.1 Ruegeria sp. YKSF131
ATCTCGAAGGCGCCGATTTCAATACCGTCCAAGTTCTCGCGCGGCTTGGATAGTCCGCCATAGCTGACATTGATGGTGAATTCACCGCCGGTTTTTTCGCTGACAAGCTCGGCCAGTTTTTCAACATGCTCGGTGAAGGCACGACGTTTGCCCCAGACTGATGCGTTCCATTCAGTTGCAAAGGCTTCACCGACAAAAGCAAAGCTCAGGGCGGCGACGGCCGCGCCGCTCAACATCTTTTTCATCATTTGATCTCCCATTGCTGCGCCTCCTCCCGAGGCGCTTGAGGATCAAGCTAGCGCCAACATTCTACTGTGCCAACCCTGCCTTGGCTTTCCGCTGGTATCAGAAGAAGTTCCCGCTTGGATTGCGCATGCAGGAAAACCAGGTGTTCGTGGACTGACCCCCGCTTGTGTCAAGCAATGCAAGCAGGACATGTGTTACACCTATCCATTTACTTTAAAAAGATTTTTACAAAATTTACGCGTTTTCTTTACTGGATGTGGCCGTGGTTAGAAATTTCTTTACAAATAAATTCAGGGATTCCGGCAATTTATTTATTTATTTTCAGAACTCGGTAATATTCGACTTTGGGGAGGAACGGGATCGACATTGCCGGACCAAGTGGCAAAAAATGTCCCAACGTAATCCAGTCCAGAGGGAGGAGCCTCAAAAATGACCACCGCTGCCCAGGCAGATGCCAAGACCTATCCGCCATCCGCAGAAACCGTCGCCCGTGCGCATGTTGATGCCGAAAAATATGCCGGCATGTACGCCGCTTCGATCAGTGACCCCGACGCATTCTGGGGCGAGCAAGGCAAGCGCGTCGACTGGATCAAACCCTTCACCCAGGTCAAAGACGTTAACTACGATTTCGGTTCGGTTAAAATAAACTGGTATGCCGATGGCACCTTGAATGTCTCGGCCAACTGTTTGGATCGCCACCTGAAAACCCGCGGCGATCAAACGGCAATCATCTGGGAACCGGACGATCCAAATGATCCGGCTCAGCATATCTCTTACGCAGAACTGCACCGCCGCACCTGCCGCATGGCCAACATCCTTGAATCTATGGGTGTGCGCAAAGGCGACCGCGTCGTCATTTATCTGCCTATGATCCCCGAGGCCGCTTATGCCATGCTGGCCTGCGCGCGGATCGGCGCAATTCACTCTATTGTTTTTGCAGGCTTCTCGCCGGACGCTCTGGCAGCCCGGATCAACGGCTGTGACGCCAAGGTTGTCATCACCGCGGACGAGGCTCCGCGCGGTGGTCGTAAGACGCCGCTGAAATCCAATGCTGACGCGGCACTGCTGCACTGCAAGGATACGGTCAAGTGCCTTGTCGTCAAACGCACCGGTGGCCAGACCACCTGGATTGACGGTCGTGACTTTGACTACAACGAAATGGCCCTTGAGGCGGACGACTACTGCGCACCAGCCGAAATGAGCGCCGAAGATCCGCTGTTCATCCTCTACACCTCCGGCTCGACAGGTCAGCCAAAAGGCGTTGTTCACACAACCGGCGGCTATCTTGTTTACGCCGCAATGACGCATGAGATCACCTTCGATTACCACGAAGGCGACGTGTACTGGTGTACGGCAGATGTGGGCTGGGTGACCGGCCACAGCTATATTGTCTATGGCCCGCTGGCCAATGGTGCGACAACGCTGATGTTCGAAGGCGTTCCAACCTTCCCCGACGCGTCGCGTTTCTGGCAGGTCTGCGAAAAACACAAGGTGAACCAGTTTTACACCGCGCCCACAGCGATCCGCGCCCTGATGGGTCAGGGCAAAGAGTTTGTCGAGAAATGCGACCTCAGCGATCTGCGCACTCTGGGAACCGTGGGTGAACCGATCAACCCCGAAGCCTGGAATTGGTACAACGAAGTCGTCGGCAAGGGCAAATGTCCCATCGTGGATACATGGTGGCAAACTGAAACCGGCGGTCACCTGATGACCCCCCTGCCCGGCGCCCATGCAATGAAGCCCGGATCGGCAATGAAACCGTTCTTTGGCATCGAACCGGTGGTGTTGGACCCGCAGTCCGGCGTCGAGATCGAAGGTAATGGTGTCGAGGGTGTGCTCTGCATCAAAGACAGCTGGCCCGGCCAGATGCGCACTGTCTGGGGCGATCATGAGCGGTTCGAAAAGACCTATTTTTCGGATTACAAAGGCTACTACTTCACTGGTGATGGCTGTCGTCGCGATGAAGATGGCGACTACTGGATCACCGGCCGCGTGGACGATGTGATCAACGTGTCTGGCCACCGCATGGGAACGGCCGAGGTGGAAAGCGCTCTGGTTGCACACGCCGCCGTAGCAGAAGCTGCGGTTGTTGGGTATCCCCATGAAATCAAGGGGCAAGGCATCTATTGCTATGTCACTTTGATGAATGACCGTGAACCAAGCGAAGAGCTCCGTAAGGAGTTGCGCACCTGGGTCCGGACCGAAATCGGACCGATTGCCAGCCCCGATGTGATCCAATGGGCCCCGGGCCTGCCCAAAACACGTTCCGGTAAGATCATGCGCCGCATCCTGCGCAAGATCGCCGAAAATGATTTTGGTTCGCTGGGTGACACCTCGACACTGGCCGATCCGTCGGTGGTCGAAGACCTGATCGAAAACCGCGCAAGCAAGTGAGGATGTGATGGACGCCGCCACGATCACCACTCCCGCAGTACTCATCCTTCTCGGCCCTCCGGGCGCCGGGAAGGGCACGCAGGCCCGGATGCTGGAAGAGAAATTCGGGCTTGTTCAACTCAGCACGGGTGACCTGCTGCGCGAAGCCGTTGCAGCAGGCACGGACGCAGGCAAAGCCGCCAAAGCCGTGATGGAAGCCGGTGATCTGGTCAGTGACGAGATCGTCATTGCGATCCTGCGCGACCGTATGGCGCAATCAGATTGCGCCAAGGGCGTCATTCTGGATGGGTTCCCCCGCACAACGGTTCAGGCAGAGGCGCTGGATGGTCTGCTGGCGTCCAATGACCAGAAGATCAACGCAGCAATCAGCCTGGAAGTGGAAGATGCCGAAATGGTGATCCGCATTTCGGGCCGCTACACCTGCGCGGGCTGCGGCGAAGGGTACCACGACCAGTTCAAGAAGCCAGCCGAAGACGGAAAGTGCGACAAGTGCGGCAGCACCGAATTCAAGCGCCGCGCGGATGACAACGCTGAAACCGTGGCTTCGCGCCTAGCGGCTTATCATGCACAGACCGCGCCGCTGATCACCTATTACGACGGTCACGGTGTTCTGAAACGCATCAATGCCATGGGCAGGATCGAAGATATCGCTGGCGATCTCGAAGGGATCGTGAGCGACACCATGAGTTAAGGGGAGGAGATAAGCCACAAGGCTTTGATCCTAAAAAGAATACTTCAAAAGACCGCTTTGGCGGACTGGTGAAGTTTTACCTGGCACCATACGGTGTTGGGCATTGTCGAGAAGCGGACCGACGCACTGGAGGAGTTGAGCACCGGGCCGCCAAACGAGGAAGCGAAGGAGGAACCCGCAATGGCGGATCAATCTACAAACTCCGCGCAGGCAGCCGAAGCCGACAAGGGCTATTGGCAGGCCAACCTGCGCCTCATCTACATCAGCCTCGTGATCTGGGCGCTGGTGTCATTTGGATTCGGCATCCTGCTGCGTCCGCTGCTGTCGGGCATCGCCGTCGGTGGTACTGATCTGGGCTTTTGGTTCGCTCAGCAAGGATCGATCCTGGTCTTTCTGGTGCTGATCTTCAACTACGCCTGGCGCATGAACAAGCTAGACGCCGAACACGGCGTGGATGAAGAGTAAGGGAGAGCGGGGATAATGGATCAGTTTACCATCAACCTGCTGTTTGTCGGCGCATCCTTCGCGCTGTACATCGGCATTGCGATTTGGGCCCGCGCGGGTTCCACATCAGAGTTCTACGCCGCCGGTCGCGGCGTACACCCGGTCACCAACGGTATGGCAACAGCGGCGGACTGGATGTCTGCGGCCTCGTTCATCTCGATGGCGGGCCTGATTGCCTTTACCGGCTATGACAACTCGACCTTCCTGATGGGGTGGACGGGTGGCTACGTGCTGTTGGCCCTGCTGCTTGCGCCGTACCTGCGCAAATTCGGCAAGTTCACCGTATCGGAATTCATCGGCGACCGTTTCTACAGCCAGACAGCGCGCATCGTTGCGGTGATCTGTCTGATTGTCGCATCGGTGACCTACGTTATCGGTCAGATGACCGGTGTTGGGGTTGCCTTTGGCCGCTTCTTGGAAGTGTCGAACACCACCGGGCTGTTGATCGGTGCAGGCGTTGTGTTTGCCTACGCGGTGTTCGGAGGGATGAAGGGCGTGACCTATACACAGGTCGCTCAGTACTGCGTGCTGATCACCGCCTACACCATCCCTGCCATCTTTATCTCGCTACAGCTGACCGGCACTCCGATTCCGGCGCTGGGTCTGTTTGGCGACACTGCAAGCGGTGTACCGCTACTGACCAAACTGGACGGCATCGTAACAGAGCTGGGCTTCAACGAATACACGGCCCATCACTCCAACACGCTGAATATGGTGCTGTTCACCCTGTCGCTGATGATCGGTACCGCCGGTCTGCCGCACGTTATCATGCGCTTCTTCACCGTCCCCAAAGTGTCTGACGCACGTTGGTCGGCTGGCTGGGCGTTGGTCTTCATCGCACTGCTGTATCTGACCGCTCCGGCTGTTGGCGCAATGGCCCGTCTGAACATCACCGACATGATGTGGCCCAATGGTGGCATCGAAGGTGGTGCCGTTACAGTCGAACAGATCGACAATGATGCACGGTACGACTGGATGGCCACATGGCAGAAAACCGGCCTGCTGGATTGGGAGGACAAGAACGGCGACGGCAAGATTCAGTACTACAATGACAAATCTGAATCGATGCAGGCGATTGCGGAACAAAAAGGCTGGGTCGGTAACGAGCTGACCAAGTTCAACCGCGATATCCTGGTTCTGGCCAACCCCGAGATTGCCAACCTGCCCGGTTGGGTAATCGGTCTGGTCGCTGCCGGTGGTCTTGCGGCTGCTCTGTCGACTGCTGCGGGCTTGCTGCTGGCGATTTCGTCGGCCGTGTCCCACGACCTGATCAAGGGCGCAATCAACCCGCAGATCTCGGAAAAAGGCGAGCTTCTGTCGGCACGGATTGCGATGGCTGTGGCGATTGCTGTAGCGACCTGGTTGGGTCTGAATCCTCCGGGCTTTGCAGCACAGACTGTTGCTCTGGCCTTTGGTCTGGCGGCAGCCTCGATCTTCCCGGCACTGATGATGGGGATCTTCTCGACCCGCATCAACAACACCGGTGCTGTTGCAGGTATGCTGGCAGGTCTGGTCGTTACCCTGGTCTACATCTTCCTGCACAAGGGTTGGATGTTTATTCCGGACACCAACTCGTTCACCGATGCCGATCCGTTGCTGGGTCCGATCCAGTCGACCTCGTTCGGCGCTGTCGGTGCCATGGTCAACTTTGCTGTCGCCTATGTTGTGGCTGGCATGACCAAGGAAACTCCGCCTGAGATCAAGGAACTGGTCGAAAGCGTTCGCATTCCCCGTGGTGCGGGTGCAGCTCAGAACAAGTGAGCATGATGCGGTCGTTGGCTCTTGCCTTCGACCGCGTCTTTCGATCCACTACTCCCGCCCGGCATACCACTGGGCGGGATTTTTTCACCAGAACACCGGAGACATCAGATGCCCCTGTCCCACGATGAAATCGCCCGGTTTCTGAAATCCGTTCATCCCTATGACGCGTTACCGGCTGAAGCCCTGGATCAGATCGTAAAACAGATCGAGGTCTGGGAAGTAGAGGAAGACACCTCGGTCTATGAACTGGGTCATGCGCTTCCCGGCGTATTCGTGATCTATGAAGGACAGGTTGAAATCACCGATGAGAATGGTGCCGTTGTCTCTCAACTAGGCTTGCGCAATTCTTTTGGAGAGCGCGGACTGCTGAAAGACGGCAAGGCAGCCACCAAGGCGCGTGCGCACACTCCGTCGGTCCTGATTGTTTTGCCACCGGATCTGGTGCGCGAGTTGATCGACGGTCACGATGTGGTCGCCAAGTTCTTCAACCGCACACGCGGCGACAGAAGCGGCCCGCAAAGCCTTGCGACCAGTTCCATTGATATTCTGATGGCACATAACCCGGCTACCTGCCCCGCGGATACGCCTGTTCAGAAAGCGGCGCAGATCATGCGCGACAAACACATCTCGTCACTATGCATCACAGACGGCGACACGTTGCAGGGCATCGCGACGCTCCGGGATATCTCAGGCAAATATGTTGCGGACGGCCTGCCTCCGTCCACACCGGTTTCCGAGATCATGACCGCGAACCCCGTCACCCTGTCACCCGGTGACATCGGCTCAGACGTGTTGCACATCATGATGGAACGCGGCATCGGCCACGTCCCGATTTCAGAGGGCGGTCGGCTGGTCGGTATCGTCACACAAACCGACCTGACACATTACCAGGCCGTGAACTCGGCCGAACTGGTGCGACGCATCGCCCAGGCAAATACCGCCGAAGGTATGGCGCGGGTAACGGCGGAAATCCCACAGCTGCTGGTACAACTGGTTGCAGGAGGGAACCGGCACGAAATCGTCACACGCCTGATCACCGACGTTGCTGACACGGTTACCCGGCGCCTTCTGGCCCTTGCTGAACAGAAACTGGGCCCGCCCCCTGTGCCGTATCTGTGGCTGGCATGCGGCTCGCAAGGGCGGCAGGAGCAGACAGGCGTGTCGGATCAGGACAACTGCCTGATGCTGGATGACAGCCTAACCGATGCGGATATGGAGTACTTTGTAATGCTGGCCAGGTTCGTGTCGGACGGGCTGGATACCTGTGGCTATTTCTATTGTCCCGGCGACATGATGGCGACCAATCCGCGCTGGTGTCAGCCGGTGCGTGTCTGGCGCGACTATTTCAAGGGATGGATCGCCAAACCGAACCCCGAAGCGCAGATGCTGGCCTCGGTCATGTTTGACTTGCGCCCGATAGGCGGCACGTTCGACCTGTTCGCCGACCTGCAAGCCGACACATTGGCGGCGGCCAGGTCCAATTCGATCTTCGTCGCACATATGATCTCGAACTCGTTGAAACACACGCCGCCGCTGGGGTTGCTGCGTGGGTTTGCAACCATCCGGTCGGGCGAGCACCGCAACACGCTGGATATGAAACACAATGGTGTTGTTCCGGTCGTGGATCTGGCGCGAATCTACGCCCTGCAAGGCGAACTGCCCGAGGCCAATACGCGCGCCCGTCTGAAGGCTGGCGAGGCCAATGGCGTTCTCAGCGCGTCAGGCGCACGCGATTTGCTGGACGCCTATGATCTGATCGCCGAAACCCGGCTTGAACATCAGGTCCAGCTGGTCAAATCGGGCAAGAAACCAGACAATTATCTGCCACCTTCCGATCTTTCGGACTTTGAGCGAAGTCATCTTCGTGACGCCTTCGTTGTGGTAAAAACCATGCAATCAGCGGTCGGCCACGGCAAGGGAATGCTGGGCTGACATGCATCTGAAGAACGGAGAGACACGATGTTTCTGGAATTGATCGGCACTGTTTTTGCGGGCTTCGCTTTTGCGGGTATCGTTCTTGTGCTGAACAAGCTGACCGGAGGGCGGTTGCCGAAATGGGTTACTCCGGTCGCGGCGGGTTTGGGGATGATCGCTGTGACCATATCCAGCGAGTATTCCTGGTACGACCGTACGCGCGAACAGCTTCCCGAGGAAATGGCAATCGTGCAAGAGGTTGAAAGCCGCGCCCTCTACCGCCCGTGGACCTATGCCGTGCCCTTCGTCGACCGCTTTGCCGCTATCGACACCGTGTCGGTGCGAACAAACGAAAACGTTCCCGACCAACGACTTGTCGATCTTTATTTCTTCGGTCGCTGGGCTCCGGTTTCAAAACTGCCCGTGGCCGTAAACTGTGCCGAGAATCGTCGCGCCAACCTTGCGGACGGTGCTGAGTTTTCCGATGACGGACGTCTGCTGAATGCAGACTGGATATCTGCCGGGCCTGCCGACCCCATCATCGACGCCACCTGCGGAGTTTGACAATGCTCACAGGGTTAAGCCTGCGGCTCAGGATATTTCTGTTTTTCTGCCTGCTCGCGCTCGGCGGGATATCAATCAGTTCCGCCGCCCTGTGGATCACCTATGCCCGGGCCGCACAACCTGACCTGTTTGATGACTTCATCTTTGCCGAGGTTCTGATCGGGTTTGGATTGCTGGCTTTGATCGCCGGTGTCTGGCTGTTGTTTGACGACAATGTCGCCAAGCCGATCGAACGGCTTTCAGCGCAACTGCGGGCCCGCGCTCATGCCGGTGTCAGCACGGACCTGGACATGCAGGCCGCGCGGTATTTGGGAGATCTGGCCCCTGCTGCAGCTGGCCTGGCCGAGCAACTTGCCGCAAATGCCATGCACACAGCCGAGGCGGTGGCTGCTGAAACCGCTCATCTGGCGGCGGAAAAACAGCGCCTTACTGCCCTTCTGACCGAGATCCCGGTCGCCATGTTGCTGGCCAGTCCAAAACACCAGATCGTTTTGTATGACGGTCAGGCGGCCGAGGTGCTGGCCCAGATCGCGCATCCCCGCCTGAACGCCTCGCTCTTCGAGTATATCGAATCGACGGGGCTGACGGACGCGTATGGAAAGTTGTGCAAATCAGGTAAGGATGTTTTCTGCACCCTGACCAGCGTGGACGGCCGACAAACCTATTCGGCCCGAATGAAGCCATTGGGTGACGCACCCGGTTACATGCTGGTGTTCGAAGACAGCGTTGCCCGTATGTCGCCAGATGAGGCCCGCCCGCTGGTCTATGATTTCGAATTGCTGGACACGCCGGGTGACGGCGCGTTTGAAAACCGCTCTTTGCTGGATCTATGTTTTGTGGTCTTCGACACGGAAACAACCGGCTTGCTGCCACACAAGGATGAGATCGTTCAGATCGGCGCGGTCCGCGTTGTGAAAGGCAAGATCGTCGCGGGCGAGCATCTGGACATGCTTGTAGATCCGGGCATTCCGATCCCTGCTGCCTCGACCCGCGTGCACAAGATCAGTGATCACATGGTTCAGGGCGCACCGGATATTGTCAAAGCCGGACGTGTGTTTCACCAATTCTCACGCGATGCGGTGATTGTGGCCCATAACGCGCCGTTCGACATGGCGTTCCTTCGCCGCCATGCCAAGCGTATGGAAGTCGAATGGGATCATCCGATACTCGACACTGTGCTGTTGTCGGCCGTTTTGTTCGGCGCCAGCGATACACATACACTGGACGCGCTGTGTGAACGGCTGGACATCACTATCCCCGAGGCGCTACGTCATACGGCATTGGGCGACGCGGTGGCAACAGCCGAGGCGCTGGTCAAGATGCTGCCCATCCTGCAAGCGCGCGGGCTGAACACCTTTGGCGAAGTCATCGTCCAGACCCGCAAACACGGGCGTCTGCTGGAAGACCTGAATTAACACCGAAATTTGCAAACGCCGTTCAGCTTTTCGTGGACAATCCGGGCCACGCATGGCACCTGATGCGCGGCCAAGGAACACGCGCGCGATATGACGGAAAAGATTTTCACACCAACCCCGGATCAAAGCCACGCCTTTCGTGAGGCTCTGGGATGTTTCGGAACGGGTGTCACCGTGATCACTGCGCAAACCGAAGACGGCCCACGTGCAATCACCGTAAACTCGTTTGCGTCGGTGTCCCTGGACCCGCCGCTGGTGCTGTGGTGCCTGGCCAGAGAGTCAAACCGCTTCGATACGTTCAGCACCTGCACGCATTACTCGATCCACGTCATGGCTCAGGATCAACAGGATCAGGCGCTAAGATTTGCACGCGACGGTGTGGATTTCACCCATGCCGAGTGGACGACAGACGAGGCTGATCGCCCGCAGCTGGCCAATTGCCTGGCTCGGTTTGACTGCCGTTTGCATGCCCGGCACGAGGCCGGAGATCATCTGATCATTGTCGGTCATGTGGATCAGGTCATGTACCGCACTGGCAAGGGTCTGATCTTCAAGCGCGGTCAGTTCGGCGGGTTTGTAGACCCTTTCTAGTCGTCCAGAGACCCATGCACCGCCAGCACCTCTAGCTGTGCGTCTTGCGGAGTGATCACACGAAAGGATTCGTGCACTCCTGTCTCAGATAATTCTCTGGCGACGGTCAGCAGCGTGTTGGCGGCATGGTCTTCACACAGATCTGACATGTGATCAATCTCAGCCTGTGCCACGCCTAATGCGGCTTCGACCGAGGGCGCTCCATAATACTGCACGAAGTGTTCTGCCAAGTTGCGGGTGACCTGATCCCTTTCAGCGGCTTCAATCTGGGTTACCGCCACAAATGTCACCCGGCCAAAGGTTTCCAGCCCCAGCCAGCCATTCGCAAAAGCCTGACGCGCCTTACCTTCCAGATCCGCGCCGCTCCAGTTCGAAAACTCGAACCCGCCCGAAACGCACCATTCGCCCGTACGTGCCGGAGAATGAAACACGTTCATGTCGCTTTCATCGAAATGGATGGCGCGGGCCAGTTTCATCGTCCGTTCTCCAATAATTCCGTCAACGGGCGCAAACGGGTGTTGACCCCGTCGCGGATCAGCATTCCGAACCGCTCATCCGCTCCAAGGAATACACCGCCATCGACCCGTGGCTCACCTACCCCACGCAGCAGGCCCATCCATTCGGCATGCAGCGGCGCGTTGCCATCCTCCTGCCAGCGGTTGAGCCAGGTCAGCATATGGCGTGACCAGCTTTCGACCAGTTGCGTGGCCGACACCTCGGCGCAGCCTTCATCATAAAGGGCTGTGACATCCGGTGTCTCGCCGGGCGCGGTGCTGGTTTGCATCAATGCGAGCTCCCAGCCGACAATCAGCCAATCCGGTTCTTCTTCCGCGTTTTCCCCGGATGCCGAAACGCGGAACACACCGCATTTCGCGCCATTCACACAGATCACACCGTCCCATTCCAGATGCACCGCCACTTCAGGCGGGGCCAGAGCGCCCAGCGCATTCTGAAACCCGACAGCACAAAGCGGCAGCATCGCCATCGCGTCCCGCAGTGGCACCTCGGGCGCAAATACGATCGCGACACGCAGGTAATCGGCCTGAATGTTATAAACAACCGCCCCCGCATCGCAGCCCAAAGCCGCCATAGCCTGGGCCCGTTCAAACGGGTCTTCCCCACCCTGAACCGGGTGACCCGTCAACAAAGGGGGAAAGACCGGTTGGCTCATGCGGTGCCTTTGGTGATCATGTCGCGGGCGATCTTGCGGAAAGCCTCGGCCTGAGGACTGTCTGGCTTGCTGACCACAATTGGCGCGCCCCCGTCTGCGGCTACACGAATGTCCAGATGCAACGGGATTTCACCCAGCAGCGGCACGCCCATCGCCTCGGCCTCAGACTTGACACCACCATGACCGAAAACATGTTCTTCGTGCCCACAGTTCGAACAGATATGCGTGGACATGTTTTCGATCATCCCAACAATAGGTGTCTTGAGCTGATTGAACATGTCGATCCCCTTGCGGGCATCAATCAGCGCCACGTCCTGCGGCGTCGAGACGACAATAGCGCCGTCCACCTTGAATTTCTGGCTTAGCGTCAGTTGCACGTCACCGGTGCCGGGCGGCAGGTCGACGATCAGCACGTCCAGGGCACCCCATTGCACCTGGCTCATCATCTGTTGCAGCGCCCCCATCAGCATCGGCCCGCGCCAGACAACCGCCTGCCCTTCGTTGGTCATCAACCCCATCGACATCATGGTGACGCCGTGGTTGCGCAGCGGTAGGATCGTCTTGCCATCGGGGCTGGCCGGGCGGCCCGAGACGCCTAACATCCGAGGCTGCGACGGCCCGTAAACATCCGCGTCCAGCAGACCCACGCGCCGCCCTTCTGCGGCCAGTGCACAGGCCAGATTGGCCGACACGGTGGATTTGCCCACCCCCCCCTTGCCAGAAGCAACCGCGAGGATCCGGTCAACACCGGGAACGGCCTGCGGTCCAGTTTGGGATGGTTTGGGTTTCGGCTTCAAATCCGGCGGCGCCTTATCGGAATGCGCAGTCATCAGGGCCGATACATTTGCAACGCCCTCAACCATCTGCGCAGCCTTCTCAGCTGTTGCGCGCACAGGTTCCATCTTGTCGGCATGCTTCGGATCAATCTCAAGAACAAAGCGAACCGTGTCGCCCTCAACATTCAGCGCGCGCACGATGCCCGCGCTGACAATGTCCTGACCCGAAACCGGATCGGTGATCTTTTTCAGGTTCGCCAGAACCGCGTCACGAACACTCATGCTGTTCTCTCCTTGGTGTGCCCCGCCGACAGGGGCGTGCGTGTCGACATGTATTGGTCGCCGCTCATTGCATGTGTCTCCGTCTCTTTCTGTTCATTTGACGCATCGCAGCCTTCATAGTTAGGCTAAACCATGCGCCTTGTCTTGTTGTGCCTGAGCCTGACGCTCACCGCCACCCCCTCCTTGTCGCAGGAGGCGATTGGCCTTGCGGCTCCGGCAGAGGTTAAAGACTCCGGTCTGTTGCAACATATCCTTCCTCGCTTCTCTCTCAAGACCGGGATACGCGTTGTCGCAGATGATGCCGGTGCCATGGTGCTGGAAACCGCGCCGCCCGGTGATCCTGTCTTTGCCCGTGGTGGAGTGGTCTATCACCTGCGGATCGAAGGTGATAATCGTCAAATCCGGTTTCGCGATTGGCTGCAATCAGATATCGGCAAGCGCACTGTCGAAGGTTTTCTTCCTGCGGTGGGTGAACCGTTCAGCACCGGCTTTGATCCCACATTCACCCAGTCGGACGATACCCTGGATGGCAACACCGTGCTGGGCGAAGAACTATCTATGACCCATTGTGGTCGATGTCATGTGATTGGCCCCCGAAACCGGATGAGCGGGCTTGGCTCAACCCCCTCTTTCGCGGTTCTGCGCGCGATGCCGGATTGGTCGGAACGGTTCGAGGCGTTCTTTGCCCTCAATCCCCACCCCGCATTCACGCAGATCGACGGGTTGACACCCCCCTTTGATCCCGAGCGACCATCCCCAATTCACCCGGTCAAGATGACGTTGGACGATCTTGAAGCCATCCTGGCATTTGTTTCGCGCATTGACGCCGCAGATCTGGGCTCGCCGCTAAAGCTTCAGTGATCCTTTCTATCCGAATAGTAATCCTCGGTGGTAACGACCCGAGGCTTTGGTTTTGACTGGAACGGATTGTCCTGCTGCTGGAAATGAGCATTCACCCGGCAATTGTCACACATCTGGATCATCCGCGCCTGTTCCGTTGAGGCAAACATCGGGTGCGTGCCCGAAAGCTTTTCCATGATCCGTTCAACGGTTGATTTCACCCCAAACAAAGCCCCGCATTCGACGCAGGCAAATGGTTCCTCCTCGTTCAGGACCTGCTGAGACAAGGCAGCATCGCTCAGGTCCATTTGTGGTACCAAGGTGATCGCATCTTCGGGGCAGATCGTCTTGCACATTCCGCATTGCAGGCACGCATCCTGCTGAAAGTTCAGCTGGGGCTTGTCAGGGTTATCCATCAAAGCCCCGGACGGGCACAGAGACACACAACTAAGACAGAGCGTGCAACTGTCAGTATTCACTGCAACGGCACCGTAAGGCGCACCTTCAGGCAATGGCAGCGGGGCTTTGGCCTGCGGATTCAGGGCCTGTGCGGCCAGTCGCGCGATTTGTCGGCGGTTGCCAAGTGGCAAGACCGGATCTGCCAACGGTTCGGGGACATTTTGCGCATACAGCAAGTCTGCCATCGCATCAGGGTCCACCTCCTCAATCAGCCCGATCCCATCCGAACTGGCTATGGCACGTGCCAGTTCAAGTTCGCGATCCAGCGCATCCCGCTCGGTCGTCGGTGCCAGCAGCACATCCACACGCGCAAATCCATGAGCCAGTGAGGCCAGCATTTCCGAATGACCGAACCCGGATATCACTTTCAATTCCAGCGGGATAACATCCGAAGGCAATCCCCGCCCGAACCTTGCTGCAAGCCTTATCATTTCGGCCCCGTGGGCGTCGTGCACAAGCAACCGGGGTGCGATACCGCCTGCCCTTCGGTACGTGCGCGCCAGAGTGTGCATCCGTGACAACAAGGCCGAAACAGGTGGATCTTCATAGGTTATCGCCGTCGACGGGCAGACCGCCGCGCATTCACCACACCCGGCGCAGACCATCGGATCAATCGCTACATGCTCGCCCGAGGGCGTGATTGCACCGGTTGGGCAGATATCCAGACAGTTTGAGCACCCGACCTGTTCCGCCCGCGAATGGGCGCAAAGTGTTTCTTCCAGTCGCACGTACAGGGGTTTTTCGAATGTTCCGACCAGTTGGGCGGCGTCGAAAGCCAGACTTTCTACAGAAACCGCATCCTTGGGATCAGCCCGCAAGTACCCCTCGCGCTTGGCCGGGGCCTGCACAAAGGGCGTGCCCCCCGTCAGATCAACAATGATATCGCAGGCCGATTGCGCCCCATCTCTTGGTTCCGTCCAATTGAAAGCACCCCTGCCTGCGGGAACCACTTGCTGCACATTGTCCAGACGCAAAGAAAACCCACCCAGAGCACCCGAAACAGACCGCAACTGTCCCCGAATGACGTCGAAGGCCCGAGAGTCCGGCTCAGCCTGATCTGTGACCAGAACGGTTACAGCCAGTGTCCGGGCCAACCTTTCCGCCAGTCCAAAGGCAACGGTGCCCGGACCCATGATGAAACACGTGCCTTCGCTGATGACATCAACGCTGGGCGTCACGGGTTGCGGCAGGAACGCTTCGGCGGCTAAGGCAGCCATTTTGGCCGTCGCATCCGCGCCCTGATCGGACCACCCAGCGCGATCCCGCAGGTCGACAAAGCCGGGGGTCTCGATATTCATATCTTCGGCAAGCGACCGGAACACCTCTTGTTCTTGCAGACAGGCGATGACGGTATCGCCCTCTTGAATCAAGGCCGCAGCGGATTGCAGTTCTTTTGTACAAAGCGCGGTATGCACCTTTGAACAGGAAATTCCGCAGGCGCTTTCGATCCTGTCCGGATCCAGCGCCTGAGTTCCCGCGCAATCGCAGAGCAAAAGTTTCGTGCCCATGTCCCCTCCCTCGGGAAGCAGTCCCGATCCTCTGCACTTTAGGCTGCATTCCCGATGAAGCAACTTCAACCCTGCGCAGCGTGCAGGGCGCCGGGCAGAATTTCGCGGCAAAATCCCATAAAACAAAAGCCTTCTCAGGCTTTGATCACGAAGACGCTACCGGGAATACGACCAAAGTATTAACGCACGGGCTTGGCACGTGGCTATTTTGTGTACCATAGTGGACGTGGAAAGGCAGGGGAGAGCCTTTCGGGGAGGATCCAGTGGCCAAGGCCGCAAGCCAGATCGACATGCCGGTTGGCGTCATTGTGCGCAAAACACCCGGGGTCACGCGTTGGGCCCGCTGGAACTGGCGCGCGGTCGCCGTGTTGCCTGGTGCAGGGCCAGCCGATTGGCAGGAACTGCGCCGCGAAGGCGAGGCGGTCGAATACCACGCTGCCACCCTTCCTCTGACTCTTTGGGCGGACGAGACCGAAGCCTATCTGGTCAACCTGTCGGACGGGCAGCCCTCGATCTATCTTGTACTGCGGAATGAGCTGAAGGGCGACACGCCGCTGAATGCAGTTCTGATCACCGCTTCTCCGTTCCAGGGGCAGGATTACGCAGATACCGGCGAAGAAATTGTCGAGAAAATCCCGATGACCGAAGGGCTGATCGCCTGGGTGCGGGATTTCACCCTGAAACATCACCAGCACGAAGTGTTCGTCAAGCGCCGTCGCGACAAGAAGCGGACGGATCTGGTTGAAGACGGTAAAGGTGATGCGCGTATCAGGCAGGTATCGGACGTGTACCGCTCGCCGAGACGGGTGCTGCAATGACAGAGCGGCGTGATTTCTGGTCGCGCCGGAAGGCAGCCGTTCAGGCCGAAGCTGAAGCCGAGGCGATGGCCCTCGAAGAACGGGTGATCGCAGCACATCACACCGAACTTGAAGAAAAGAGTGACGCCGAGATTTTGGCCGAATTCAACCTTCCCAATCCGGATACCCTCGGACCCGGCGATGATGTTTCGGGCTTTATGTCCAAGGCAGTGCCTGATCGCCTGCGGCGCCGCGCCCTGCGTCGGCTGTGGCGGTTGAACCCTGTTCTAGCCAATGTCGACGGGCTGGTCGATTACGGCGAGGACTATACCGATGCGGCCTGCGTGATCGAAAACATCCAAACCGCCTATCAAGTTGGAAAAGGCATGCTGGCGCATGTCGAAGCGCTGGCCGCCGACGCGCAAGAAACGGAAGAAAACGAAATCGAAACTGATACGCTCTCTGAACCAGAGGTCGTGCCAGTTGACCCCGATCCCGTGCCACAGCCGGTTTCAGTGGTTCAGGTGGAAGAGCCGGAAGAAGTCGACCGTCCCCCGTCTCCACGTCGAATGACATTTGAATTTGAAGGATGACCGAATGACCGCAAGTGACGCGCACACTCTGGATGTTTCAGCCGAGGATCGCCTGCGCGCGGATTTCTATAACTTTCTGGGTCTGTTACTGGCAGGTCCTCCGGACCAGATGTTGCTGAACCAAATGGCTGGTCTGGTCGGAGATGACACGGATCTCGGCAAGGCCATTCAATCCATGGCGCGGGTTGCCAAGGTCACCAAGCCAGCCGCTGCCGAACGGGAATTCAATGCGTTATTCATCGGATTGGGCCGGGGTGAGTTGCTGCCTTACGCCAGTTTCTACCTGACGGGCTTCCTGAACGAGAAACCCTTGGCTCAGCTGCGCAATGACATGGCGGTTCGCGGGATCACACGTGCCCAAAACGTGTTCGAGCCCGAAGATAACATCGCCTCATTGATGGAGATGATGGCCGGAATGATCGTCGGGCGTTTTGGCAGCCCGGCATCCCTGGATGACCAAAAGGCATTCTGGAGCAAGCATATCGGCCCCTGGGCCACGCATTTCTATTCGGATTTGGAAGCAGCCGAGAACTCGGTTCTTTATGCATCCGTCGGCACTGCCGGTCGGGTGTTCATGGAGATCGAGCGCGAAGCGTTCCGGATGACGGCGGGGTAACCCGCACATCGCCGGTGTCCTATGGGCGCCAAACCGCAATTGGGAAAGGAGGTTCCCATGAGCAAGACCAAGGAAGAAGGCGCCACCCGCCGTGACTTCCTCAAACTGGCCGGAACCGCAGCACCCGCTGCCGTTGCCGCCGCCAGCCTGACCGGGAAGGCCGAAGCCGCCGCGCTGCCGACCGACGAAACCCGCATTCAGGATACTGCGCATACACGCGCATACATCGAGAGCACCCGGTTCTAGGACTGGACGCTTTCACACCCGACAGACGGTTGCGATTGGCCCTGACGTCGGCTTCAGCAGTACCAAGCCAGCCGTGGCTTACACGGCGCGCAAGGGAGGAAAGACATGCTTAGGAAAAAGACCAACGGGGTTGCGAGACGCCCCCAGCGGACAAGTATCCTGTCCCAGGTCGGCGAGAAAACCGTCGATCGCCGCGCATTCCTGCGTGGCTCGGGCCTGACGATCGGCGGCCTTGCCGCGATCAGCGCCACAGGTGGAACCGTGACGCCAGCCAGTGCCCAGACGGCGGCCAAACAGGCCGTTGAAAACATCAAATCCGTATGCACCCACTGTTCGGTCGGCTGTACTGTCGTTGCCGAAGTGCAGAACGGTGTCTGGGTCGGGCAGGAACCCGGCTGGGATAGCCCGTTCAACCTGGGTGCACACTGTGCCAAGGGGGCCTCGGTTCGCGAGCACGCCCATGGTGAACGCCGACTGAAATATCCGATGAAAAAGGAAGGCGGCGAGTGGAAGCGCATTAGCTGGGAAGAGGCGATCAACGAGATCGGCGATGGCATGATGTCGATCCGCGAAGAATCCGGGCCCGACAGCGTGTATTGGCTGGGCTCTGCAAAGCACAATAACGAACAGGCCTATCTGTTCCGCAAATTCGCCGCCTACTGGGGCACGAACAACGTGGACCATCAGGCCCGTATCTGCCACTCGACCACGGTTGCGGGTGTTGCGAATACATGGGGCTACGGCGCCATGACCAATTCGTATAACGACATCCACAACTCGCGCGCCATCTTCATCATCGGCGGCAACCCGGCTGAAGCGCACCCTGTCTCTCTGCTGCACGTTCTGCGCGCGAAAGAGCAGAACAACGCACCGCTGATCGTCTGCGACCCGCGATTTACGCGCACCGCGGCCCATTCGGATGAATATGTCCGTTTCCGCCCGGGCACAGACGTTGCGTTGATCTGGGGCATCCTGTGGCACATCTTCGACAACGGTTGGGAGGATAAAGAATTCATCCGCACCCGTGTCTGGGGCATGGACCAGATTCAGGATGAGGTGGCCAAATGGACGCCTGAAGAAACAGAACGCGTCACCGGCGTGCCTGGCTCGCAACTGAAACGTGTTGCCCGAACCATGGCCAACAACCGCCCCGGCACGGTCATCTGGTGCATGGGCGGCACACAGCACACCAACGGCAACAACAACACCCGCGCCTATTGCGTGCTTCAGCTTGCGCTGGGCAATATGGGTACCTCGGGTGGTGGCACCAATATCTTCCGCGGCCACGACAACGTGCAGGGCGCGACAGACCTTGGTGTATTGTCCCATACCCTGCCCGGCTATTACGGCCTGTCCGCGGGCGCATGGGGCCACTGGAGCCGCGTCTGGGGTGAAGACCTGGATTGGTTGAAGGGCCAGTTCGCCACGATCAAGGGCAAAGACGGCAAGGACAAACCGCTGATGAATGAAAGCGGTATCCCGGTATCCCGCTGGATCGACGGTGTTCTGGAAGACCCTGCGAACATGGATCAGGACAACAATGTCCGTGCCATGGTTCTGTGGGGTCACGCGCCGAACTCGCAAACGCGGGGTCCGGAAATGAAAACGGCAATGGAAAAGCTGGACATGCTGGTCGTGGTCGACCCGTATCCCACCGTTTCCGCTGTTCTGCATGACCGCACCGATGGCGTCTATCTTTTGCCCGCCTGTACGCAGTTCGAAACCCGAGGTTCGGTCACCGCGTCAAACCGCTCGTTGCAGTGGCGTGACAAGGTCGTAGAACCGCTGTTCGAAAGCCTGCCGGACGAGGTCATCATGGCCAAGTTCGCCAATAAGTTCGGTTGGGCGGATCGCCTGTTCCGCAATATCGAGATGGAAGACCCCGAGACCCCGAATGTTGAAAGCATCACGCGTGAGTTCAACTCGGGCCTCTGGACCATCGGCTATACCGGGCAGTCGCCGGAACGTCTGAAAAGCCATATGGCCAATCAGCACACGTTCGACAGAACCACGCTGCAGGCCATTGGTGGACCAAACGACGGCGAATACTATGGTCTGCCGTGGCCCTGCTGGGGAACCGCTGAGATGGGTCATACGGGGACACCGAACCTCTATGACATGTCCAAACCGGTGGCCGAAGGTGGCCTGACCTTCCGCGCCCGGTTCGGTGTGGAACGCGATGGCGACAACCTGCTGGCCGAAGGGGTCTATAGCGTTGGATCAGAAATTCAGGACGGATACCCTGAATTCACGATGCAGATGCTGATGGATCTTGGCTGGGACGGTGACCTGACGGCTGAAGAACGCGCTGCAATCGATGCCGTTGCAGGCCCCGAGACCAATTGGAAAACCGACCTTTCAGGTGGTATCCAGCGGGTGGCGATCAAGCATGGCTGCGCGCCCTTCGGGAACGCCAAGGCCCGCGCGGTCGTCTGGACCTTCCCGGATCCGATCCCACTGCATCGCGAGCCGCTTTATACGAACCGGCGTGATCTGGTGGCGGACTATCCGACCTACGAGGATCGGCACTCCTATCGCCTGCCCACCCTCTATGCTTCGATCCAAAAGAACGATTTTTCAAAGGATTACCCGATAATCCTGACGTCTGGTCGTCTGGTCGAATATGAAGGCGGTGGTGACGAAAGCCGGTCTAACCCATGGCTTGCTGAACTTCAGCAGGATATGTTCGTCGAGATCAACCCGCGCGATGCCAACAACCTTGGCATTCGGGACGGACAACAGGTCTGGGTCGAAGGTCCGGAAGGCGGCAAGGTCAAGGTGATGGCGATGCTGACCAATCGGGTTGGTGCCGGTGTCGCCTTCATGCCTTTCCACTTTGGCGGCCATTTCCAGGGCGAGGATCTGCGGCACAAATACCCCGCCGGTGCTGACCCCTATGTTCTGGGCGAAAGTTCCAACACCGCCCAGACCTATGGCTATGATTCAGTGACCCAGATGCAGGAGACCAAGTGTACTCTCTGCAAGATCTCGGCAGCGTAAGGAGGACGATTAATGGCTAGAGCAAAGTTTCTCTGCGACGCTGAACGCTGCATCGAATGCAACGCCTGCGTAACCGCGTGCAAGAACGAGCATGAGGTACCTTGGGGTATCAACCGCCGCAGGGTGGTGACGATCAATGACGGCAACCCGGGCGAACGCTCGATCTCGGTGGCCTGTATGCATTGTTCGGACGCACCCTGCATGGCGGTGTGCCCGGTCGACTGCTTCTATCAGAACGAAGAAGGTGTTGTCCTGCACTCCAAGGACCTGTGCATCGGTTGCGGTTATTGCTTTTACGCGTGCCCGTTTGGCGCGCCGCAATACCCGCAGGCGGGCAATTTCGGTTCACGCGGCAAGATGGACAAATGCACGTTCTGCGCTGGTGGTCCCGAAGAAAACCACTCGACCGCAGAGTTCGCCAAATATGGTCGCAACCGGATCGCCGAGGGCAAACTGCCCATCTGCGCCGAAATGTGCTCCACCAAGGCCCTGCTTGCCGGTGACGGCGACGTGGTGTCGGCTGTTTACCGTGAACGCGTCGTGGCGCGCGGTTTCGGCTCGGGCGCCTGGGGCTGGGGTACTGCCTACGACCAGAAAGACGGCTAAGCCGCTGTCTGCACAAAGCAATGGACAACCCGCTCAGCGCGGGTTGTCCGATCTTGGAATTTGACCGAGGTTCAGATGCTCCGCTTTCTCATCGCTTTTCTGTTCACCCTTGGGCTTACCTTTTCGGGTGCCGCCCAAACGACCGATGACAGCACCGCCATACCTGAAAGGGCGGGAACCGGCGGAGCGACGACCCTCGAAGACATCCTCGCCCGGCAACGTGGTGAGAAGGTGGATAACGCTTATCGCTCCGACAATACCGGCCAGAGCAATGTCGAGGGTCTGATGGGGCAGCTTGGCACCCGTGGTGTTGCATCGAACAGCGATGTGTACCGTGCGTTGCGCTATGGTTCGGCCGATGTGACCGTGTCGTCAAACGGCCCCGCTGCTAGCGTGTTGATACAGGATGGTGGCATGTGGTGGCTGAATTTCCGCACCGGACCGCTGCGCGAATATGGCACTTACATCATCGCCGGGATGTTGGGCATCATTTTGCTGTTCTTCCTGATCCGTGGGAAAATCCACATCGATGGAGAGAAAACGGGCCGCACAGTCACCCGTTTCAACGGGATTGAACGTTTTGGCCATTGGCTGTTTGCAGGATCGTTCCTGATCCTCGGCATTACTGGTTTGCTCACGCTCTATGGCCGCGACTTCCTGATCCCGGTCTTCGGCAAGGAAGGTTTCGCCACCATCGCACAAGGCTGCAAGTGGCTGCATAACAATCTGGCCTGGGCCTTTATGCTGGGTCTGATCATCGTCACGGTGAACTGGATTGCTCATAACATCCCCAACCGCACTGACCTGAAATGGCTGGCCGCTGGCGGGGGCCTGTTCACCAAGGGCAACCACCCGCCCGCCCGGAAATTCAATGCGGGGCAGAAGATCATCTTCTGGGCCTGCATCCTGCTGGGCGTGTCAATCAGTCTGTCCGGCTTATCACTGCTGTTTCCGTTCGAGTTGCCCCTGTTCGCCAAGACCTTCTCGGTCGCAAACGCCACGGGCGTTCCTCAGGCGCTGGGTCTGACCTTGCCGGTGCAGATGTCACCGCAGGAAGAGATGCAATTCGCCCAAGTCTGGCATGTCATGATTGCCTATGTGTTCATCGCGATCATCGTTGCGCATATCTATCTCGGCTCGGTCGGTATGGAGGGCGCATTTGACGCCATGGGAACCGGCGAGGTCGAGGAACAATGGGCGCGCGAGCATCACTCGCTCTGGCTGGAAGAGGTGCAGGAAAAAGAGGCTGGCAAAGCAGCCGCCTCACCCGCTGAATAGATGCGTGGGCTGGTTCTGGCGCTGGCGCTGGTGCCCCTGCCTGCCGTGGCAGAGTTCTTTACACTGAAAGGGCATGGCGGCCCCATTATGGGCATTGCCACCGCGCCAGACGGTCGCATCGCAACAGCCAGTTTCGACAACTCTGTGGGTCTTTGGACCGGGCAAAAGCCAGATTGGTTCGAAGGGCACGAAGCGGCGGTGAACGCAGTCGCGTTCAACGGCTCCGCTTTCTATTCTGCTGGGGACGATTTCACCCTGCGCAAATGGCCCAGCGGTGAAGTCATTGGCCGACACAAGGGCAAGATTGTCGGCCTTGCCACGTCAGAAACCCTTATTGCCACGGCCAGCTGGGATGGAACAATCGGCCTGTGGCCTGTCGATGGCACAGAACCCGCGCGGCTTGGACCGACTGGCAGTGGCGTAAACGCGGTCGCATTCTCACCTGACGGCACGCAGCTTTATTCGGCGGGCGTCGACGGCGCTTTGCGGCTATGGGATGTATCCAGCAGGCAGGAAACAAGGCGTCTGGTCGAGCACGGGTTCGGCATCAATGAACTGGCCCTGAATGCACAGGATAACTGGATCGCCTATGGTGCGGTTGACGGTGTTACGCGTATCCTTGACCTTGCCACCGGGGAAGAGCGCGACTTCACACTGGACCGCCGCCCGATCCTTGCCCTTGCACTCAGCCCGGATCGGAGACTCTTGGCCGTAGGCGATGGCGAAGGGTATATTATGGTCATCGACACCGTCGATTGGCGCATTGCACAGGATTTTCGCGCCACGTTGCGCGGTCCGGTCTGGGCTTTGGCATTTTCCGCAGACGGTAAAAGCATCCATGCGGGCGGACTTGACGAGGCGATGTACAGCTGGCCTGTGGACGCGTTGTCCGGCCAACACCAGATGGCCTCGGCAGAACCGAGTTTCCTGAAAAATCCTGATGAGATGGACAACGGAGAACGCCAGTTTGCGCGCAAATGTTCGATCTGTCACAGCCTGTCCTCCGATAATGCACGACGTGCAGGCCCCACCCTGCACGGTGTATTTGGACGTCCGGCCGGCACAGTTCGCGGATATTTGTACTCGGATACATTGCAAGGCTCTGATATCATTTGGAATGACGAAACGATAAATGCCCTTTTCGACGAAGGGCCAGACCACTACATTCCGGGGTCGAAAATGCCGATGCAGCGGATTGCCAAAGCACAGGATCGCCAGGATCTTATCGCTTTTCTGCGTCGCGCAACAACTGACCGGAACTGAACCGGAGGAGCCCATGAAAGCCTTTCTCGCCGCCGTCGCCGCGATGGTCGTTATTGCAGGCGCAGCCCCGTTTGTGCTGGAACAAATCGGATTCAGTACCGCTGACACAACATCCGGCACCGCCGTGCGCCTCGACTGAATGCCGCAATATCTGACCACCCGTGAACTGGCCGATCTGCTGCGCATTGGCGAGCGGAAGGCCTATGACCTTGCCTCGTCAGGCGAAATACCGTGCGTGCGCGCCATGGGTAAGCTGTTGTTTCCGCGGGCCGAGATCATTGCCTGGCTCAACGCGTCGCGATCCGGTCCTCAGGTCGCCGAACCGCCCCTGCCCCCGATCATAGCGGGCAGCCACGATCCCTTGCTGGACTGGGCGTTACGTGAAAGTGGATCGGGGCTGGCCACCTATTACGACGGTTCTTTTGACGGGCTGATCAGGCTCAGCAAACGCAGCGCGCAGGCCGCTGTGCTGCACATCCACGAAAATGGCGGATTCAACAAAGAATCCCTGCTTGACACTTTGGGCGAAGCCCCGGTGATCCTGTTTGAAATCGCCCGACGTGAGCGTGGATTGCTTCTTGCCCCGGGCATATCCGACATCAATTCTTTTGACGACCTCAAGTCTCGCACCGTCATGCTACGTCAGGACAGTGCGGCAAGCCAGCGCCTGTTTGACTCCCAACTTGATGCCCACGGTCTGAGCCGGGATGATCTGGACATTCGACCAGGCTGCGCACGCACAGAAGAAGAGCTGGCCATCGCCCTGCATGACCGGAAGGCCGAGGCCGGTTTTGGGCTTGGCGCCCTAGCCGGGCTCTACAACTTGGGTTTTGTCCCCACTCATTCCGAGCGGCTGGACCTCGCGATCTGGCGCCGGGCCTTCTTCGATCCGCCAATACAGAAACTGCTGACCCTGTTGCGCTCGGGTCAATTCGCCCAGCGGGCAAGCGAATTTGGCGGCTATGACCTGTCTGGTATTGGCACGATCCACCACAATGGGGCCAGCGGGTGAGCTTCCACCCGCGCCTTCATCTTTTCAAAAATACTCGCCCCGCAGGGGCTGGCCGCAGGCCAGCTTATTGCGCATTGGGGAAAAACACCTGCTGACCGTCCAGTCGGAAAGAGGCGATCGCCTCCTGCCCGTCCGGCCCGGTCAACCAATCGATGAACCGCTGTCCAGAGGCAGCGCGCACATGGGGATGCTTTTCGGGATTTACGAGGATCACACCATATTGGTTGAACAGACGCGGATCACCTTCGACCAGTATCTCAAGATTGCCTCTGTTACCAAAGGATAGCCACGTCGCCCGATCTGTCAGAGTATACGCGTTCATGCCGCTGGCCACATTCAGCGTTGCCCCCATACCCGACCCGGTTTCCCGATACCAACTTCCGGATGCGCCGGTTGGATCCAGCCCCGCGGCAGACCAATGCCGCAGCTCGGCCTTATGCGTTCCACTGTCATCTCCGCGCGATGCAAACGGGGCTTCAGCGCTTGCGATCGCAGCAAGAGCGTTCAAAATTTCGGCACCACCGCGAATTCCGGCAGGATCTGCCTTGGGGCCCACCAATACAAAATCGTTATACATCAGGTCCCTCCGCTCCACGCCATATCCATCAGCGACGAATTTCTCTTCGGCGGATTTGGCGTGAACCAGCAGGACGTCACCGTCACCGTTCACTGCGTTGCGAATTGCCTGACCTGTTCCTACGGCCACGACGCGCACGTCAATGCCCGAATCGGCCTCGAACCACGGCAGAATATAGTCCAACAGCCCCGAGTTCTGGGTGGATGTCGTAGATTGAACGACAATGAACGGAGTCTCTGCCCTGGCCGCACTTGCCGACAGACCAAGGGCTATCACTGCTGCCCGAAATATTGCGCGGAACATCATACTCTCCGTTTTATCTTTTAAGTAACCAATCCACCCGCGAGGTAGCGGCGCGATGCTTCGCTTACCGGGGTATCCAAAACCTGTTTTGCGGGACCGTGTTCAACCACAAGACCGCCCTGCATCATGACCACATCCGAGGCCAAACGACGGGCCTGACCAATATCATGTGTCACCATCACGATCCGTACACCCCGCGCAGAGGCGCGCAGAACCATACGTTCGATCATCTGTGTCGCGCCGGGATCAAGGGCGCTGGTCGGTTCGTCCAGAAACAGTGTTTCGGGCTCCAGCGCCAAGGCACGCAATATGGCCAGCCTCTGGGCCTCGCCGCCCGACAGTGATCGGGCGGATTGCCGGGCCTTACCATCCAGCCCGCCTTCGGCCAGCAACTCGGTGATACGTGCCTTTCTTGCTGTTCGCCCAATGCCCTGTCGTTTGAGGACAAAGCCCAGGTTTGCAGCAACAGACCGTCGCAACAGAACCGGTCTCTGAAACACCATGGCTTGGCGCGCTTTCTGCGCGGCGCCCAGAGGGTTTCCATCCTGCACCACCCGCCCGCGATCCGGCGAGATCAGGCCATGCAAACACCGCAGCAACAGGCTTTTGCCCGCACCGTTGGGGCCAAGAAGCAACGTCGGCCCCAGACCATCCATAACCAATGAAGGAACATCCAGCAAAACCTTGCCGTTGCTGCGAATTTGCAAGTTTTCAACTGTCAGACAGTTCGACATGTCACAGGTCACGTCACGCATGGTGCAACCCCTCCTGTTCGGCCCGCAAACTGACCGCGCTGACCATCGCGTTTACGGCAATTGCAATTCCGATCAGGATCGCCCCCAGCGCCAGTGCCAGAGACAGATTTCCCTTCGACGTTTCAAGCGCAATGGTTGTCGTCATCACGCGGGTCACATGATTGATGTTTCCGCCAACGATGATAACCGCGCCCACCTCGGCGATGGCGCGTCCAAAACCTGCAAGCAAAGCCGTGACAAGTGCCAGTCGCGCATCCCACAACAAAACCGGCACCGAGGCCAGCCGTGACACACCCAAGGAGCGCAGCTGTTCGGAATATTCCTCAGCCAGCATCTCAACAACCTGACGCGTCAAAGCCGCGACAATGGGGGTGACCAAAACGACCTGCGCAATGATCATGGCAGTCGGAGTGTACAAAAGCTCAAGCACCCCAAGGGGACCGGAACGGGACAGGGTCAGATAGACCAGCAGGCCCACGACAACCGGTGGAAACCCCATCAGTGCATTCATCAGGACGATCAGCATCCTGCGGCCGGGGAACCGGGCGACGGCCAACGCAGCCCCCACGGGCATTCCGATCAGAGCAGAAACCAGCACTGCAAACACGGACACTTTCAGAGACAACAACACAATTGCCCACAGCTCAGAATCTCCCCCGAGAATCAAGGCGATCGCAGCGCTGAATTCTGATGAAAATTCCTGCATTTTCTTCCTTGTTATCTACATTTCGTACAGAAATCGCTAGATTACAGGGAAATACTACTTCATTTCGGTGCCAAGCACAGACACAATTCCGACATCCCGAATACGAAACGCGGCCCCGATTGGGACCGCGTTTTTTATCAGTCAGATGAACCGTTGGCGTCAGTTCAGAGCAGCGTCCGTGATCTGATGCGTCCAGGCCCCTTCGGGTGTTTTGGTGATCACCGGATCAGAACCTCCGGCCAGCAGAGTACCAACGGTGCGATCAAAATCCGCCGGGTCCAGCGCGCCGTTCGAACCTGCGGTCAACTTGGCGATCTCACCCATCATGCGTTTCTGATGCTCTTCTGTCTGCGCACCCGTTGCATCGTTCTCCAGCACGATATCTGCCGCTTCATCGGGGTTCTCCTCGGCGTATTTCCAACCTTTCATCGAGGCGCGCACAAACCGCTGCATCTTGTCGGTGAACGCCGCATCGCTGAGATTTTCTTCCAGAACGTAAAGACCGTCTTCCAGCGTCGCGACACCCTGGTCTTCGTATTTGAAAGTAACCAGTTCATCCGGGCTGACACCGGCATCGATGACCTGCCAGTATTCATTGTAGGTCATGGTGCTGATGCAATCCGCCTGACGTTGCAGCAGCGGATCGACGTTGAAGCCCTGTTTCAGAACTTCCACACCGTTGTCGCCTTTCCCATCAGTGCTGATGCCCAACTGGCTCATCCAGCTCATGAACGGGAATTCATTGCCAAAGAACCAGACGCCCAGCGTGCGGTTCTTCAGGTCCTCGGGCGACGAAATACCGGCATCTTTCCAGCAGGTCAGCATCATGCCCGAGCTTTTGAACGGCTGGGCGATGTTCACCAACGGCAACCCTTTTTCACGTGCGGCCAGAGCGGCAGGCATCCATTCAACGGTCACATCAGCACCGCCGCCCGCAATCACCTGTGTCGGAGCAATGTCAGGCCCGCCGGGCAGAATTGTAACGTCCAGCCCTTCTTCCTCGTAAAAGCCCTTGTCCTTGGCAACGTAGTAGCCCGCGAATTGTGCTTGCGTGACCCATTTCAGTTGCAGTGTCACTTCATCCGCCGCCAGCGCCGTACTGGCTGCCAGACCAAAGGCGGCAACCGCCCCGCTGAATAGCTTGTTCATCTTCATTTCTCCTAGTTGCTTGTTGCGCCCCGATTTTCAGGGTCTGTTGATTTTCTTCGTCTTATCCGCGTTGTGAGGGGTGCCAGAACGTCACCACTTTTTCGATTCCCGCCACCAGGCCATAAAAGGCCGTACCTGCGATAGCGGCAACAACGATTTCGGCCCAGACCATGTCCAACGACAATTGACCGACGCTGGTGGATATCCGAAATCCCATACCGAGTGTTGGCGATCCGAAGAATTCAGCCACGATGGCGCCAATCAAAGCCAAAGTTGTCGAAATCTTCAACCCGTTGAAAATGAAAGGCATCGCCGCAGGCAACCGCAACTTCAGAAAGCTCTGCCAATAACTTGCAGCATAGGTTTCCATCAAGTCACGCTGCATCGCTGTGGCCTCGCGCAGACCGGCCACGGTGTTGACCAGCATCGGAAAGAACACCATCACAACGACCACCGCCGCTTTGGAATGCCAATCAAACCCGAACCACATGACCAGAATGGGTGCCGTCCCCACAATAGGCAAAGCCGCGACGAAATTCCCGACTGGCAATAGCCCCAAACGCAGGAAATCCCACCGATCAACAGCAATCGCTATAAGGAAGGCCGATCCACAGCCGATGACATATCCGCTGAGCGCGCCTTTCAGGATCGTCTGAACAAAGTCGGCCCAAAGAATGTCAAGGCTACCTGCAAATCGCACCGCTATGGCGGAGGGTGCAGGCAGAATGACCAGCGGTACTTCAAGCCCGCGGACCACCAGCTCCCAGGCTCCGACGATGGTCAGACCAAAAATCACCGGTGCCAGGAAGCGTACCATCTGGCTGTCGGCTTGCGGGCCACTGGCCAATCGGCTGTTCAACCACCAGCCGAAGGCCCACAGCAGCAAAGCAAAGACAACCAACATCATTGCGCCATCCCCATTCGCCTCAGAACCGACCGTTCAATCAATCCCAGCAAACCGACCAGGCACGCGGCCAGAATGGCTGCTGCAAAAAGCGCTGACCATATCTGCACGGTTTGACCATAGTAACTGCCTGCCAGCAACCGAGCGCCCAATCCTGCGACAGCGCCTGTCGGCAGCTCGCCCACGATTGCGCCGACCAGCGATGCCGCAATACCGATTTTCAACGAGGTGAACAGGTATGGCATCGACGCAGGCAAGCGCAGTTTCCAAAACCCCTGGGATTGGCTGGCATTATAGGTCCGCAACAGGTCAAGTTGCATCGCGTCAGGGCTGCGCAACCCTTTGACCATGCCTACAACAACCGGAAAAAAGCTCAGATACGCTGAGATGATCGCTTTGGGAATGATCCCCTGAACCCCAACCGAGTACAGGACCACGATAATCATCGGTGCCAGAGCGATAATCGGGATCGTCTGGCTCACGATAGCCCATGGCATGACCGACAAATCCATCACGCGGCTATGCACGATCCCAACGGCCAACAAGACTCCCAGCCCGGTCCCGATGACAAAGCCCAGAATCGTAGCGCTGAGTGTCACCCACCCATGAAAGATCAGCGATCTTTTCGAGTTGATTTTCTTCAGGACAGTTGTATCCCACAGTTCAGTCGCCACCTGATGAGGTGATGGCAAACGGGGCTTGCCCTGCTCCCAAGTTACTGGAATCGCGAACGAATTATCCAGAACCAGACCGAACTCTCCCAGATCCCGGCGCGCGCTTGCGGTGGGCGGCTGAACCTCGGCTCCACCACGTTCAAGTTCGGTCAAAACCCCTTTGATGTTCATTGGAACGCAAGCGGCATACCAGAACAGAACGATCACGGCGACGACGGTGAAAACGGCGATGATCTGCTTCATGCGTGCCACTCCATACGAAAGACGGGCACTGTGTCTGGCGGTGCAGGCAGTTCTTCGGCGGTTACATCGAACCCTTCACGGCGGTAAAACCTCTGCGCCGCCTGATTGGGTTTGTGTGTTGTCAGCCAAAGGTGGGTCCGACCCTCCTTCGCCTTGTCAACGAAACACTTGCCAATTCCCTGCCCCGTCCGGCTGCAATACAACGCACCGATTTTACTCTGTGCCGGATCAACGGACATGTAGCAATCAACCGGATCACCCGCGACCCAGATCTCACGGCTGTCGAACGCATCGCGGATCAAGGCCGCCAATTCCTCCACCGGCATTTCATCAGGCATCCAGTCCGTCTGCGAGGCCCAATTGTAAATCACGCGGGCACAAGCCGGCACGTCACCTACTACGGCCCGTCTGATGGTTTCTGCCCCCGGATCAGTCGTCATAAGAATGCCCCGCCCGCAACCCGTCGCGAACACGATGGGCCACTTCGATGAATTCTGGGGTGTCACGAATGTCCAACGGTCGTTCCTTTGGCAGCGGGCTGTCGATCACATCCGTAATCCGCCCCGGCCGCGGGCTCATCACGACAATTTTGGTGCTCAGATATACGGCTTCGGGAATCGAATGTGTCACGAAACCGATGGTTTTTTCGGTTCTTGCCCAAAGCGCCAGAAGCTGCTCGTTCAGGTGGTCGCGCACAATCTCATCCAAAGCGCCGAACGGCTCATCCATCAACAAGATATCAGCATCAAAGGCCAAGGCCCGTGCGATGCTGGCGCGCTGCTGCATCCCACCGGATAACTGCCATGGGAATTTTCCACCGAACCCTTCAAGATCAACCAGTTCCAGGACTTTTCTCACCCTTTCTTCCTGCTCGGACGCGGAATAGCCCATGATCTCAAGCGGCAGCTTGATGTTCTTTGCGATGGTGCGCCAGGGATAAAGGCCCGCTGCCTGAAAGACATACCCATAGGCCCTGTTCCGCCGCGCTTCGTCCGCTGTCATTCCGTTGACAGTCAGCGACCCGCCGGTCGGTGACTCCAAGGCCGCGATACAGCGCAGGAAAGTGGTTTTCCCACAGCCCGAGGGGCCAATGAAACTAACAAATTCACCCTTGTCGATCGTCAGGTTCACGTCTTTCAACGCGTGAACAGGCCCGTCATTGGTTTGAAAGGTGAGGTCAAGCTGCCTTGCTTCGATGACGTGCTGGGTCGTGCTTTCAGTGGTCATTCTACTGCCTTGAAAAGAGTGGTACCGGGGCCGCCCAAATAGCGGCCCAACGGATCAAACCCCCGTCGCCGGGATACCTGTCCGCTCAACTGGCCGAGGGGCGGTTAGTTCTTTCCACGCGCTCAAAGCCTTGTTGACGGTCGTATTTGCCTCGCGCGCAACGAACTCGCCATGGCCTTCCTGCGTGCGGATTTCACCATCATGTACCGCAACCTGTCCACGGGTCAGCGTAAAGCGCGGCAAGCCTTTGACCTCTTTGCCCTCAAACACGTTGTAGTCGATCGAAGATTGCTGCGTACTGGCTCTGATCGTTTTCGTTTTCTCAGGATCCCATACGACGATATCTGCGTCCGCTCCAACAAGGATCGCGCCCTTTTTCGGATAGCAATTCAGTATCTTGGCGATGTTTGTTGAAGTCACCGCTACAAATTCGTTGGGCGTCAGGCGCCCGGTATTCACACCGTGTGTCCACAGCATCGGCATCCGATCCTCCAGACCGCCGGTCCCGTTAGGGATCTTGGTGAAATCCCCAACTCCAAAGCGTTTCTGTTCTGTCGTAAAGGCGCAATGGTCGGTTGCCACAACACTCAGCGATCCTGATTGCAGGCCATTCCACAGGCTGTCCTGGTGCTGCTTATTGCGGAACGGAGGGCTCATGACCCGCCGCGCGGCGTGATCCCAATCCTGATTGAAATATTCACTTTCATCCAGGGTAAGATGCTGAATCAGCGGTTCGCCCCACACTCTCTTGCCCTGCATTCGGGCCCGGCGAATGGCCTCATGAGACTCTTCGCAGGATGTATGAACAACATAAAGCGGCACGCCCGCCATATCAGCGATCATGATGGCCCGGTTGGTGGCCTCACCCTCCACCTGCGGTGGTCTGGAATAGGCATGCGCTTCGGGGCCAGAGTTCCCCTCGGCCAGCAGCTTGGCGCTCAGCTCGGCAACAACGTCACCATTCTCGGCATGCACCATTGCGATTCCGCCCAGTTCGGCCAAACGCCTGAACGAGGCGTAAAGCTCATCGTCATTCACCATCAATGCGCCTTTATAGGCCATGAAATGCTTGAACGTGTTGATGCCGCGCGTCTCGATCACGGTCTTGAGGTCGTCAAATACCTGTTCACCCCACCATGTCACTGCCATGTGGAACGAGTAGTCGCAATTCGCCCGTGTCGATTTGTTGTCCCAGCGCTTCAGGGCATCCAGCAGGCTTTCACCCGGATTGGGCAGCGCGAAATCAACAACCATCGTCGTGCCCCCCGCCAGGGCCGCCCGCGTACCGCTTTCGAAATCGTCGCTGGAATAGGTGCCCATGAACGGCATTTCCAGATGGGTATGCGGATCAATCCCACCGGGCATCACATAACAGCCGGTCGCATCCAGCTCTTTATCACCTTTCAGACCCATCCCGATCCCGGTGATGACGCCGCCTTCGACCAATACATCCGCCTTGTAAGACAAATCCGCGGTGACAACGGTTCCGTTTTTGATAACAGTACTCATTTTGAACTCCCTGATGCGGTCTGCGCCGCTTGCTTCATCTGGCCAAAAATATTCCGGGGGAGTCGCCCAATGGGCGACGGGGGCAGCGCCCCCTATTCCACGATTTCGGCAGTCTCGACCACGGCATGCAGCAGGACATCTGCCCCGGCTGCTGCCCAATCCTTGCTGATCTCTTCAGCCTCATTATGGCTCAGTCCGTCGACACAGGGGCACATGACCATGGCGGTCGGGGCCACACGATTGATCCAGCAGGCATCATGCCCCGCGCCCGAGATGATGTTGGTATGCGAATAGCCCAACCTCTCAGCCGCATCGCGCACGGCAGACACGCAATCGTCGTCGAATTTAACCGGATCGAAACCGCCGACTTTCTCGAATTCGATCTGCAGGCCCATTTCTTCGACAATATCTTCCGCCGCCACCCGCAGGCGGTTTTCCATGTCGGTGATCACCTCCAGCTCGGGCGAGCGGAAATCGACCGTAAAAACGACTTTTCCGGGGATTACATTTCGCGAGTTCGGGAAAACGTCAATATGCCCCGCAGCACCAACCGCATGCGGTGCATGAGACCAGGCGATTTCGTCCACTTTCTCAAGAATGCGCGCCATCGCCAGCCCGGCATTCTTGCGCATCGGCATCGGGGTCGAACCGGTATGGGCATCCTTTCCGGTCAGCGTGATCTGTGTCCAGCTCAGACCCTGACCGTGGGTAACGACGCCGATATCCTTGCCTTCAGCTTCAAGGATCGGGCCCTGTTCGATATGCAACTCAAAGAAAGCGCGCATCTTGCGCGCGCCGACTTCTTCTTCGCCGCGCCAACCGATCCGGTTCAGTTCATCCCCGAATTTCTTTCCCTCGGCATCTTCACGGTCATACGCCCAAGCCTGCGTGTGCATTCCTGCAAAGACACCGGACGACAGCATGGCAGGCGCATATCGCGTCCCTTCCTCGTTGGTCCAGTTGGTCGCCACGATGGGATGTCTTGTCTTGATCCCGAGATCGTTGAGCGTTCGGATAATTTCCAACCCGCCCAGAACGCCCAGCACACCGTCATATTTTCCACCGGTCGGCTGCGTATCCAGATGCGATCCCACATAGACCGGCAAAGCGTCCGGATCGGTGCCCTCACGATGCGCAAACATGTTGCCCATCTGGTCCAGACCCATGGTGCATCCAGCCTCTTCACACCACTTCTGGAACAAGGCGCGGCCTTCGGCATCTTCGTCAGTCAGAGTTTGCCGGTTATTCCCCCCCGCAACACCGGGACCGATCTTAGCCATCTCCATCAGGCTGTCCCACAACCTGTCGCCATTGATCCTGAGATTCTGCGCCGGAGCTGCCATTGTCTTATTCCCTGTTTGCTTGCGATTTTGCTCGCTATTGGTGTCTTGATTTGACCAACTGGTCAAACTCACGCTATCACGGGTTCGGTATCAGTCAAGAAATTGCGCGGCAAAGCCTGAAATTTCAGTGTAATCCGTGCCTATCCGACGAAAAAAGAGACACACTGAAATCATGCCGAAAGACCGCGCACCGACTCGTATCCAGAAGAAGAACCGAGCCGCGATTCTCGAGGCTGCCCTGAATGTGTTTTCCGCACACGGGTTTCGTGGGGCGACCGTCGATCAGATTGCCGCCGAGGCGGGGTTGAGCAAACCCAATCTCCTCTACTATTTCGCGTCGAAAGAGGCGATCCACACCGAATTGCTTTCGGGCTTGCTGGAAACCTGGCTGGCGCCCTTGCACGATCTGGATGAGACCGGTGATCCGATGGAGGAAATGCTGTCCTATATTCGCCGGAAACTGCAAATGAGTCAGGAGCTACCACGGGAAAGCCGCCTTTTTGCCAATGAGCTTGTGCAAGGTGCGCCCCGCATTCACGATGCTTTGTCCAATGATCTCAAACAACTGGTTGACGAAAAGGTCACCATTCTCACTAACTGGATGGATCAGGGCAAAATCACGCGGCTGCACCCTTATCATCTGATGTTTTCGATCTGGGCGCTGACGCAGCATTATGCCGATTTCGACGTTCAGGTGCGGGCTATTCTGGGCGACGAAAACCCGTTTGAGGGTGCAGAACCCTTTGTCGATACGCTGTACCGAAAGCTCCTGACACCATGAACTCAGGGGCCGCGTCAGCGGCCCCTCAGGGATATTCCCTGTCTCGATCATTCCGCTGCTTTGGCCATCGGATTGTTCGGGTGCGTGGTCCAGTTCGCGTAGGTCGGCTGAACCTCTTTCCCGGTGCGCGGATCGATTTCACCCGCCGCCATCGGCACCATCGAAATGCAGCCTTCGACCGGGCAGACATCAACGCAGAGGTTACAGGCGACGCATTCGTCATCCTTTACCTCGAACACACGGTCATCCGACATTGAAATCGCTTGATGGCTGGTATCTTCACAGGCGGCATAGCACCGGCCGCATTTGATGCACTGGTCCTGATCGATCTTGGCTTTGGCGATGTAGTTCAGGTTCAGGTATTGCCAATCGGTGACATTGGGCACCGCGCGTCCGATCACCTCATCAATGCTGGTATACCCCTTTTCATCCATCCATTCCGACAGACCTGCTGTCAATTCATCGATGATCTTGAACCCATAGGTCATCGCAGCGGTACAGACCTGCACCGTGCCACATCCCAGCGAAATAAACTCGGCCGCATCACGCCATGTGGTGACACCCCCGATGCCCGAGATCGGCATGCCATGCGTCGCCTCGGCCCGTGCGATTTCGGACACCATCGACAGGGCGATCGGTTTCACGGCAGGGCCACAATACCCTCCGTGGCTGCCCTTGCCATCAATCGAGGGTTCGGGGCTGAACGTGTCAAGATTGACGCTGGTGATCGAATTGATCGTGTTGATCAGCGACACCGCGTCCGCGCCACCATTTCTGGCCGCCGCCGCGGGTTTCCGGATGTCGGTGATATTCGGTGTCAGTTTCACGATGACCGGACGGTCATAGTATTGCTTGCACCAACGCGTGACCATCTCGATATATTCCGGCACCTGCCCCACGGCGGACCCCATACCGCGCTCACTCATCCCGTGCGGGCAACCGAAGTTCAATTCGATTCCGTCCGCGCCGGTTTCGGCCACGCGCGGCAGTATGGCTTTCCAGGCCTCTTCCTCGCAGGGCACCATGATCGAAGCGATCAGGGCGCGATCCGGATAGTCGGACTTGACCCGCGCCATTTCCTCGAGGTTCACCTCAAGCGGGCGGTCGGTGATCAGTTCGATATTGTTCAGTCCCAGCAAACGGCGGTCGGCACCGTAAATCGCGCCATACCGCGGGCCGTTCACATTTACGACCGGCGGTCCCTCGGACCCCAGCGTCTTCCACACAACACCGCCCCATCCGGCCTCAAACGCGCGACGAACATTGTATTCTTTGTCCGTCGGCGGCGCAGAGGCCAGCCAGTAAGGGTTGGGGCTGGAAATGCCCAGAAAGTTAGTCGTCAGATCGGCCATGGCTTCTCCCTTCCCGGCTCAGCCGGATTTTTTGAATATCATTTCGGTCGGGCGTATGCGCCCGGCCTTGAGGTTTTTGACGTAGTTCTGGAACTTTTTGGGCGCCGTCTCGCCCATCATCAGATGAATGCCCAGTGGTGCCGGGCCGGATTCGGCAATCTTTGCAAAGACGTCCTCAAAGAACTGTATCGCGAATTCGGTGCGATCCGTTTCTGTCACCAGTTCAAAACCCGCGGCGCTTGCCGCAGACTTATAAACATCCGGCGCATCCACGAACGAGGTCTCGGCAACAGTGGACCACGGCAGAGGGAAAGCCAGCGGCTCGTCCACGTCTCCGGCCATCACATCGAACAGGGCAAAAGTACCGCCCTTGGCAAGCGCCCGCGACACTTCGGCGAACAGTCCGGCCTTGTCCTTTATGTTCATGCCGACATGCATCATGACGGCCAGGTCGAACCCAGCATCCGGCACCGGCATCTCCAAAGCGCTGCCCACATGAAAGCTGGTTTTCGAGGAATGCCCGACCATATCGCTGAGAGCCCTGGCGGTTTCAACGAATTCCGGTGTCAGATCGACGCCTGTTACTGTCGAATCATAGCGATCCACGACATAGCGAGAGGTTCCGCCGATACCGCATCCGACATCCAGAACACGGGTCGCATGGGTCGGCGACAACTGCGCAAACAGGTTGTTGGTCGCCAGAACGCCGCCCGTGTGGAACTCGTCCCCCGCTTTCAGGTCTGCGACCGTGGCCGCATCCGGATCGATACCGCTGGCCTCAAGCGCCGCGCGAACGCGGTCGGCCAGTGCTCCGGTGGTGTAGTGTTGCGCTACGGCTTGTTCGATCTGGGACATGGGAATACCTCAGCAGCGAAAGGAATGGGGCGAATACCCCATCCTATCACGAAACCAGCGTCGCGTGGATGTCCATCGCAGCATCCCGGCCTTCAGCAACAGCCGTAACGGTGAGGTCTTCGCCGCCCGCCGCGCAATCTCCACCTGCCCAGACACCAGCCACGGAAGTGCGTCCCGCACCGCTGACAGCGATCTTGTTGCCGTCCAGCTTCAGCCCTTCCGGCGCACCTTCCAGCGTCTGACCGATGGCTTTGAGAACCTGATCTGCCCGCAGCCGGACCGTCTCTCCGGTTCCGGTAAGCTGACCGTTCTGGCTCGAGGTATATTCCAGCTCAATCTCGGTAGCGGCTCCATTGCCGTGTACTGCCACCGGCTGCACGTTGGTCAAAATCTGAACCCCGTGCGAGGCTGCCAGATCCTGCTCGTACCGGCTGGCACCCATGGCGTCGCGGCCCCGGCGATAGGCAATGGTGACGTTTTCGGCACCTAACAACTTGGACTTTACCGCCGCGTCCACGGCAGTCATGCCTCCGCCAATAACGACGACGTTCCGACCGACAGGAAGCTTTGCAAGATCATCAGCTTGCCGCACGTCCGCGATGAAATCGACGGCATCCCGCACGCCGTCCTTGTCAACACCATCCGCGCGCAAGGCATTGATCCCGGCAAGCCCGATGGACAGGAACACCGCGTCGTAGTTTTCGACCAGACCATCCAGTGAGATGCCTTCACCCAGAACCGACCCGGTTTCAATCGTGATACCACCGATTTTCAGCAGCCAGTCGACCTCGGCCTGCGCAAAATTGTTGGTCGATTTATAGGCGGCAATCCCATATTCGTTCAGACCGCCCGGTTTGGGCTTGCCTTCGTGGATCACCACGTTATGGCCCAGCATGGCAAGACGATGGGCGCAGGCCAGACCGGCAGGCCCTGCCCCCACGACAGCAACCGTTTTCCCGGTCGATGCCGCACGTTCAAACGGATGCGCGCCCGAGGACATAAGATCATCTGTCGCAAAGCGCTGTAGCCGTCCGATCTCGACCGGTTTGCCCTCGGCCGCCTCACGAACACAGGCCTCCTCGCACAGTGTTTCCGTCGGACAGACACGGGCGCACATTCCGCCCAGAATGTTTTGCTGAAAGATCGTTCGCCCGGCAGCCAGGGGCTGTCCGGCCTGAATCTGCCGGATGAATAGCGGAATATCGATGTCTGTCGGACACGCTGTCACGCAAGGTGCGTCATAGCAGAAATAACAACGGTCTGCTGCAACTGCGGCCTCATGCGGGGCCAATGGCGGATGCAGATCGGTGAAATTCGAGGTCAGCTCATCGCTTGAAAGCCGCCCCGCGACGATGCCGGGTGCCATCTGGCCCTGTGCCATCACTCTACTCCCTGTAGATATGTTTGTTATGACCTCAGCTTGCCACAAATAAATTTTTTATCAATTGGTAAAATTTGCCAAATGGTCAAAAAATCGAAAATCCGGGCCGTTAAACCCGGATTTATTGGCATTTTAGCTGATTTCAGGGCCGAAAAGCATTCAGACCATTTCACCAAGGTGGCAGGACTTGATCCAGACTCGGGCCCCATCAGGCCCTGCAACAGCCCGCGAGTGCGTTCCGGGAGGCAGGCGCAACCAGTCCCATTTCGAAAATTCTTCCCCCGATTCAGAGAAACTGCCCCTTATGACAAACACTTCCATGCCGTCGCGCGCGTCCAGTTCGACCACGCCCCCAGCAGCCCATGTCCGCACAAAAACGTCCTCATGATCATCTTTGAACAGCTGTACGTCAGAATAGCCATTTATCGAGCGGCGAACCTCGGTCCGGTCCTGCGGGTCAAACTGGTGCAACTTGACCAGAATGGTCGCGCCCTCGGCAGCGGACGGAGTGTGCGAGGAAGTTGGAGGGTTGCGAACATAGCTGCCGACGGGAAAATCTCCGGTCTCGTCCTGAAATACACCGTCCAGCACCAGATATTCCTCGCCGCCGTCATGGGTATGGGCGGAAAAGGTGCTGCCGGGCGCAAAGCGGACAATGGTTGTTGCACGGGCCACCTCATCACCAATCCGGTCCAGCATTTTGCGCTCGACCCCTGCTGCGGGAGAAGCGACCCATTCACTTTCGTCAAAGTGTACTGCGACCCGTTTGGTGAAATCCGCATTGATCCGCATGTGTATCCCTTTCTGAAGCGACCCCTGAAAGAAATGGGATCGCGTGATGAAATTTCAAATTATCCGCTTTTGACGCCTTGGGCCGCTTGCTGTAATCCGAACTTCAAGGTGCATGGTCAAACACCTGTCGGGAAACGGGCATAGATGCAGGCAACGTCACAGAAATTCAACGTCGCGGTCGTCGGTCAAAACAACCGTCTGCAATACGAGGCCCTGTTGTTTGCGGCTTCACTGCGCCATTCTTCACCGAAATTCGGGGGCAAACTGTTTGTCGTCACACCCAATCCGGGGCCACGCTGGAAACAGGATCCCCGCATTCAGGACGAAGATGTTCTGAAAGCCCTGAAACAACTGGATGCTGAAATTCTGCCCTTCGACTCGCATGTATTCGGTGAAAGCTATCCCTACGGCAACAAGATCGAAGCGCTGATGGCCCTGCCGGAAGATGAGCCCTTTGTGTTCTTTGACACCGACACGCTGATCACTGGCGAGATCACATCCGTCCCATTTGACTTCGACCGCCCCAGCGCGTCACTGAAAGTTGAAGGGACATGGCCCAAACCAACGCTGTATGGTCCCGGTTTTGACGGTATCTGGCGCGCACTTTACGCCCGGTTCGGGTTGGATTTCGAAAGCTCGCTGGACACCGATCAACCCCATGACCACTGGCGGCGGTACCTGTATTTCAATGCAGGCTATTTCTTCTACAAATGTCCCCGGAAATTTGGTGAGCGTTTTCTGGACTACGCCAGAACAATCCGCGACGAAAACATTCCGGAGTTGACAGGCCAAAGCCTTGACCCCTGGCTGGATCAGGCCGCCCTGCCCCTTGTCATTCACTCGTTCGGCGGTGGTCGTGATGTTTTGCCCTCTGGTTTGCTGGATGGATCCGTCAGTTGCCACTATCGCCTGTTTCCCTTGCTGTACGCCCGTGAAAGCGATCATGTGATAGACGTTTTGGAAACCATCGTCGCTCCAAACAAGGTCAAGAAGGTTCTCAAGCAATATGAGCCGCTGAAAAAGATGGTTCTGCAGGGTAAAGGCGCAAAAGTCCGCGCCCTGTTTGACCGCGATCATCTGCCACGACGTGAACAGGCCATCCGCAACACGATCAAAAGCAGGGGCCTCTGGCTGCGCTGACAGGATCGTTGTGCGCAAGCGGGCAATGGCCTACAGATTTCGCAAGACAAATTCCAACAGGAGATTTTCAAGATGTCTGACGGTCCCACCTACGGTTTCGACACGTTGCAAATTCACGCGGGCGCCCGCCCCGACCCGGCGACCGGAGCGCGCCAGACACCCATTTATCAGACCACGGCCTATGTGTTTCGCGATGCAGACCACGCAGCGGCCCTGTTCAACCTGCAAGAGGTGGGCTTTATCTATTCGCGCCTGACCAACCCAACTGTGGCTGTTCTTCAGGAGCGCGTGGCTACACTTGAGGGCGGTGTTGGCGCCGTTTGCTGTTCGTCCGGGCACGCGGCGCAGATCATGGCGCTGTTCCCGCTGATGGGTCCGGGTTGCAACGTGGTCGCCTCAACCCGTCTGTACGGCGGCACGGTCACCCAGTTCAGCCAGACAATCAAACGCTTTGGGTGGTCTGCCAAGTTTGTCGACACCGATGATCTGGACGCGGTGAAGGGCGCAATCGATGAAAATACCCGTGCGATTTTCTGCGAGTCCATCGCTAATCCCGGCGGCTATGTGACGGACATCCGTGCACTGGCAGATGTGGCCGATGCGGCGGGCATTCCGCTGATTGTCGACAACACCTCGGCAACACCATATCTGTGCCGCCCGATCGAACACGGAGCGACCCTGGTCGTGCATTCGACCACCAAGTACCTGACCGGCAACGGTACGGTCACTGGCGGTTGCATCGTGGATTCGGGCAAGTTCGACTGGTCGGCAAATGACAAGTTCCCCTCGCTCAGCCAACCCGAACCGGCCTATCATGGACTGAAGTTCCACGAAACGTTCGGACCTTTGGCCTTTACCTTCCACGGCATCGCCATCGGTCTGCGCGATCTGGGCATGACCATGAACCCGCAGGCGGCCCACTACACGCTGATGGGGATCGAAACCCTGTCGCTGCGGATGGAGCGTCATGTTGAAAACGCGCAAAAAATCGCGGCCTGGCTGGAAGCGGATGACCGGGTGGACTACGTCACCTATGCTGGATTGCTGTCATCGCCCTATCAGGATCGGGTCAAAGCTCAGTATCCACGCGGTGCCGGCGCCCTGTTCACATTCGCCGTGAAAGGTGGCTATGACGCCTGTATCAAACTGGTCAATGCGCTGGAGATTTTCAGCCACGTAGCCAATCTGGGCGACGCGCGTTCGCTGATCATTCATTCGGCTTCGACCACACATCGTCAGTTGACCCCGGAACAGCAGGAAGCCGCGGGCGCAGGTCCGGGCGTGGTGCGCGTATCCATCGGGATCGAGGACGTGAACGATCTGATTGCCGACCTTGATCAGGCTCTGGCCAAAGCAACCGCCTGACCATGACCCAGCACGATACAAACAACCTTGGCCAGCCCATCGGTTTACCGGTTTCGGGTAACTTTCCACGCCCGACACCACCCTATACGCCGATGGTGGGCCGGTATTGTTCTGTCGTGCCCCTTGATGTGAACAGGCACGCGCCCGGACTGTTCCGGGCGTTTGCCAAGGACACGGATGGCCACAACTGGACCTACCTGCCCTACGGCCCGTTTGACAGCGAACCTGAGTTCGAAGACTGGGCGCGCGCCAACTGCGTGGACGCGGACCCGATGTTCCATACCGTTCTGGACGGTGATGAGGTACCGTTGGGCATGGCTTCTTACCTCAGGATAGCTCCCGCCGCCGGAGCGATTGAGGTCGGGCATATCCACTTTTCACCCCTGCTTCAGCGCAAGCCGCAATCAACCGAAGCCATGTATCTGATGATGCGGCGCGTGTTCGATGAACTGGGTTACCGGCGATACGAGTGGAAATGCGACGCGCTGAATGGTCCGTCGCGCAGTGCGGCAGAGCGGCTTGGGTTCACCTTCGAAGGCGTGTTTCGCCAAGCAACCCACTACAAAGGGCGCAACCGCGACACGGCCTGGTATTCAATCATAGATACCGAATGGCCACGCATCCGTGATGCTTTCGAGGCCTGGTTGTCACCCGATAATTTCGACGCTTCGGGCCAACAACGAAAACCGCTGTTGGCCCGCGCGAAGGGTTGAATTCATTTGGAAATCTCGAACACCATCGAGACGCTGACAGACACCGAAACCTCACCACCTGCCACAGGTACACCCCCTGCGTCAGCCATGCTCATCATGCGCATCTCGGGCATCGGGCGCACGCCCCCCGTTTGTTCCGAAATCGTTTGCACCGCGCCAAGGGTTACACCCGCCGCCTGTGCCAGCTGCTCGGCCTTGGCCATAGCTTCGCCCACAGCTTGCGCGCGCGCTTGGGCCTCGATTGGTTTGGTATCCTGCACCCCAAAGCTCAAGCCCCCGAAATCGTTGGCGCCATCCTGAATGACCGCATCCATGATACTTCCTAGTTTGGACAGATCACGCACACGCACAAACACGCGGTTCGAGGCAGCGAATCCCGAGATTTCCGGTGTTTCTCCATTCTGCCCGTGCCGCCCGGACCAAACAGGGGAAAGCGACAGATCGCGGGTCTGGATATCGCGGTCTTCAATCCCCATCCCGGTCAGGCGCGCAAGCATCTTCGCAACTGAGTCCGAGGTGGCCTGCATCGCCGCCGAAGCCTCGGCGTTTTCATTTGTCACACCCAATGTGATCGTCGCCATATCGGGGGCAACCACTATGGTTCCAGTTGCGTCAACTGTGATGCGACGTTCTTCCGCATGGGCAAGTCCAGCGGTCGTTGCGGCCATCATCGCGGCCAGAAAAGCGAATGTCTTCAATGTTATCACTCCGATTTGCTTGGGTTAAAGATGGGTCGGCGATGCATTGCCATACAAGAGGAGAGTTTGCCTTTTTCTTTCCCTCGGCAAGTTCCTGCTTTAATGTCGGTCTGCGAACGCCAAGGTGTTTGCATTGACGTTGATAATTATGGTTCCTGCGGATTATGAAACCTGCCTTTGCGCTGTCTTTTTCTGCGACCGGAATATCATTGCATAATCACTCGGATGACGAATGGTTCGTTATCGGCTCGATTCCCTTGGATTCGCCGGACCTGTCTGGTCAAATGCAGGTTTTGCGGGAAAACGCTTTTGCGTTGGAAAACGACCTGAGCTGCAAGCTTGTTTTGCCTTCCGAACAGGTTCGATACCTTCAGGTTGCAACCGATGGCTTACCCCCCCAAGACACGGTCGAACGTATAGAGAGCGCACTTGCCGACGCAACGCCTTACGCTTTGTCCGAACTCAGCTACGACTATCAAACTGAAGGCGGCACCACCTATGTTGCAGCTGTTGCGCAAGAAACGCTGCGCGAGGCTCGGGCCTTTGCCTCGGACCATGGTTTCGTGCCGGTTTTGTTTTGCGCCGAAGAAGTAGCAGACGCATTCCCCCGAGAGGCATTGTTCGCAGAGCGTTCGGGCGCATCGGAAACCCGACCAGCAGAGCCACCGCTGTCGGCAAAAAACACAGACCAGCCCGAACCGGCAAAATCCGCCGGGAAACCAGCGCATCCCATTGCAGGCACAGCCGCACCAAACGTGTTTCTGACCCCGGAAACACCTGACAATAAGTTTGCGAATACAAAAGCGCAGGCACCGCGTATTGCGATCCCGGCATTTGCCGCGGCGGTTCTTCTTGGCGGCGCTTTCGGCGTTTGGCTGGCCTTGGACAGCGGTGGAGAAACAGATCAGGTCGCACTGAGCCCAACTCCAACCGAGATAGGTGTTTCCGAGCCGGATATCGACGCCCTGCCACCGATAGTGCCCGAAGTTGCGGCTATTACGCCTTCGGAAAACTTGCCGCCTGAGCCTGCTCTGGACAGGGATGTGCCCCCCACGCCAGAACCTGCCGAGGCCGAAGCCGTAGAACAACCAGAGCTCACCCCTACCGACGCGGCAATCCTTGAGGCGCTCAAGGTGGCCCCTACCCCGGTAGACCCCATCGCTCAGGACCCCGAGGCAGATGAGGATATCAGCGCTGCCTCCGGTGTGAATGTAACGCCTCCGGCCGCTTTGGACGTGCCAGAAGCCCCGGAACCGGACGATTTGTATCTGACATCGATCGACAAATCCGACCTGTCCAGCGATGCGGTTGCCCTGCCTCCGGCTTCCAGTTTCGATACCGACGAACCCTTTGTTCGGGACGTGCAACATGGCATAGCAGGAGCGCGGTTCAATCTGGATGATCGCGGGCTTGTGGCACCTACACCGGAAGGAACGCTGAACCCGGATGGGATTGTCGTTTATCAAGGCCGACCGTCAAAGGTCCCGCCAGCAACGCCAGTGCGTTTCGAAGATGAACCCGTACTTGACGAGGTCGACGAAAGGCTGGCTGGTCTTCGCCCCAAACCTCGCCCTTCAGATCTGGTCGAGAGTTTCGAACGCGGGCAGTTGGGGGGGCGGTCGCTGGCAGAGCTTTCGGCCAAGCGCCCAAAAGCACGCCCGGACAGTCTGCAAGCGCGCACAGAAATCGACGAGACGCCAACCGCGTTGGCCGTTGTCCGTGTCCCGCGCCCCAGGGTGCGCCCGGCGGGTCTGGACACTGCAAAGGCACCCGCTTCTGGTAACTCCAATCTTGGATCAACGGCCGCGCTGGACCAGAGCTCTGACGAATCCGGATCGTTTCAGGCGAAATCGGTCGCCCCCAAGATTCCCACAACTGCGTCTGTTGCCCGGCAGGCCACGCTCGATAACGCGATCAATTTGCGTCGCCTGAATCTGATCGGTGTTTACGGCACACCCGCCAACCGGCGCGCCTTGGTCCGGCTTCCCAGTGGACGTTACAAGAAACTGAAAGTTGGGGACAGTATTGACGGCGGCAAGGTCATTGCCATCAGCGACAGCGAGCTGCGTTATCAGAAGAAGGGTCAAAACGTGACGCTGGCGATGCCGCGTGGCTGATATCGGCACTCAAGGCCTTGACCCATTAACTGTAAACAGGTGCGTCGCAGGCAGCAGAACCGCCTCCGACATGTTGGTTTACTTTGATCAAGCAGCCGAAATCTCGCCGCTTTCGATCTGTTCGCGCTCGATGGATTCAAACAGCGCCTGGAAGTTCCCTTCACCGAAACCATCGTCACCCTTGCGTTGAATGAACTCGAAGAAGATCGGGCCAATCACCGTTTTCGAGAATATCTGCAACAAAATGCGCGTCTCGCCTCCGTCAACGACGCCTTCGCCGTCGATCAGGATGCCGTGTTTCATCATCCGGTCCAGCGGCTCTTCATGGCCGACCACGCGGGTCCTGGACTTCTCGTAATAAGCTTCGTTTGGACCCGGCATGAACTTCAGCCCGTTTTCAGCAATAGCATCGGTCGAAGCGTAGATGTCGTCGCTGCCAACAGCGATATGCTGAATGCCTTCGCCTTTGTATTTCTTCAGGTAAGACACGATCTGCCCGGTCTCGCCGCGGTCCTCGTTGATCGGAATACGGATACGGCCGCAGGGAGACGTCAGCGCTCGGCTGTAAAGGCCGGTAAACTTCCCCTGAATGTCAAAGAAACGGATTTCACGGAAGTTGAACAGGTCGCCATAGAACTTGAACCACTTGTCCATGTTGCCCTTGTAGACGTTGTGCGTCAGGTGATCGAGATAGAAGAACCCCTCGCCCCGAGGTTTTGATTCCTTGATCCAATTGAATTCCTGATTATAGGGCGATGTGTCGTAGTACTGATCAATGAAATAAATCAGCGACCCGCCAATACCCTTGATCGCAGGCACATTCATTGTTCTGTCATCGTGGTCGTAAGGTTCCGCACCTTTTGACAGGGCATGCTCATACGCTTTTTGCGCGTCCACCACCCGCCAGCCCATCGATGGCGCGCAGGGCCCATGTTCGGCCACGAACTTAGCCGCGAAACTGTCCGGGTCAGCATTCAGGATGTATGTGACATCCCCTTGTTGCCAAAGCTCGACAGCAGGTTTTTCCTTGTGGCGGGCCACCAGATCAAACCCCATCTTTGCGAACAGATCACGCAGCTCCTGCGGTTCTGGATGGGCGAATTCGACGAATTCAAACCCATCTGTACCGGCAGGGTTTTCTTCGCTGATCACGGATTTCGGGGCATTGTGCGGGAAAGGACCCATGGCGCGTCTCCTACGAAAACAGGAATTTCTTTGCTGATTCAAAAATACGACTTTTCTGGCGCTGTTTCTGCGCATTGTTTTCGTATAAACTGCAAGATGACGCGCAAAACGCGCATATAAATTAATAAAATCAGGATTTTTCCGCACATGCTGGATGCAACCGACAAGCGACTGCTTTCCGCGCTGCAAAAAGATGCACATCTGACGGCGCATCAACTGGGTGAAATGCTGAACTTGTCGTCCAGTCAAGCGGGACGCCGCCGACAGCGGCTTGAAGTCGAAGGGTACATCACCGGATACGCTGCCCGGCTGGACCCGCTGAAACTGGGCCTGCAGGTGCAGGGGTTTGTTCAGGTGCATCTGGGCACCCATGGCCCCGAGCAATCCGCAAGCTTTGCACGCATGGTCGACACCCGCCCCGAGATTACCAGCGCTTGGACGATGACAGGCGAGGCCGACTATCTGCTGCACATCTACTGTGACGACCTGTCCGCGCTCAACAGCTTGCTACATCAGGTGATCCTGCCGCATCCTGCCGTTGCACGAGTACAGAGCCAGATCGTAATGGATCAACTTAAACGCGACGCCCCCCTTCCCACCTGAAAAGGTTCCGAGGATACACATGGACGACTTTCTATACCAGGCTTCGATCTATCTGGCAGCGGCTGTCATTGCCGTTCCTCTGTCTGCCAGACTGGGGTTGGGATCTGTGCTGGGCTATCTTGCCGCCGGGATCATTATCGGACCCGTACTGGGACTTGTCGGAGCGGAAACCGAAAATCTTCAGCATGTGGCCGAATTTGGCGTGGTGATGATGCTGTTTCTCATTGGCCTGGAACTGGAGCCACGCGCCCTATGGGACATGCGCGACAAGCTATTGGGTCTGGGCGGATTGCAGGTGTTGCTGTCAACAATCGCGATTGCTGCCGTGGCCATGTACGCCAACCATCCATGGTCGGTCGCCCTGGCGGTGGGGTTGACCCTTTCGCTTTCATCGACCGCGATCGTTCTTCAAACCTTGTCAGAAAAAGGCCTGATGCAGACAAATGGCGGCCGTGCGACATTTTCGGTTCTGTTGACGCAGGACATTGCGGTGATCCCAATTCTGGCTTTGTTGCCACTGCTGGCCCTGCCCGCCATGCCGCGCTTCCAAGCCGATGGATCGATAGACAGGGGGGCCGGAGGTTCACATGGCGCGGGCGATCACAGCCTGTCACTGGTCGAGGGGTTGCCGGGCTGGGCCGTTACCCTGGTCACAATCGGCGCGGTGGTGTTTGTCATTCTGGCCGGTGTCTACCTGACAAGACCGTTGTTTCGCTTCATCCACGCAACCCGTCTGCGCGAGATGTACACCGCACTAGCACTGATGATCGTCGTGGGGATTTCGTTTCTGATGACACTGGTCGGCCTGTCACCTGCCTTGGGCGCGTTCCTGGCAGGTGTTGTTTTGGCCAGTTCTGAATTTAGACATGAAATGGAAAGTGACCTTGAACCGTTCAAAGGGTTGTTTCTGGGGCTGTTTTTCATCACGGTCGGGGCCGGAATAGACTTTGGTTATTTCTTCAACGACCCGCTGGACCTGATTGGACTGGCGCTGCTTGTGATACTTGCCAAGGGGATCATCCTTTATCTAGTGGGCAAGGCTTTCAAACTGCGGGGGCGTGATCACTGGTTGTTCACCCTTGGGTTAGCGCAGGCTGGTGAGTTCGGATTTGTCCTGCTGGCATTTTCGACGAAACAGAATGTTATTCCGCCCAACCTGTCGCAAAAGCTGCTGATGATCGTTGCTCTGACGATGTTGATCACACCTCTTCTTTTCATTGTCTACGACGCCTTGTCAAAGAAGATTGGCGATTCAGCGACCACCCCCGAACCGGACGTGATCGACGAAAAGGGCCCGGTCATCATCGCCGGCATTGGTCGCTTTGGTCAGATCGTCAACCGGCTGGTACGGGCCAGCGGTTTCAAGACAGTCGTTTTGGACCACAATATTGAAACCATTCAGCTGATGCGCCGATTTGGTGTCAAAGGCTTTCTGGGTGATCCCACTCGGCCGGAACTGTTGCGCGCGGCGGGATTGGACAAAGCATCCGTTCTTGTCGCCGTTATGGATGATCACAAGCAAGTCACGCGACTGGTCAGCTATGCCAGACGGCAGCGCCCTGACCTGCACATCATCGCCCGCGCCCGCGACCGGACCCATGTGTACGAGTTGTATCAGGCGGGTGCCAATGACATCGTGCGGGAAATGTTCGACAGCTCGCTGCGTGCAGGTCGCTATGTTCTGGAGAATATCGGGCTGAGTGAGTACGAAGCAGCCCAGGCCGAGCAGACGTTTTACCACCACGACCGGAAGTCATTGCGTGATCTGGCCGAGCTTTGGGTTCCCGGACTGCCAACCGCCGAAAACAAAAAATACATTGAGCGTTCGCAGGCGCTGGAAAAGGATCTGGAAACCGCGCTGCTGGAACTGGCCGAAGAGCACGCGAAAAAATCGGCCTGACCCAAGCCTTTGCCCGGGCCAGGTACGGGTTTAGCTGTCAGATACCCCAGCTTCGGCAAAGGTTGCCATGCCGGAATGACAGGCAACGGCACTTTTCAGAATGTTGATCGCCAATGCCCCGCCGGACCCTTCGCCCAACCGCAGGCCAAGGCTCAGCAACGGCTCTTTACCCAATTTCGCCAGCACGGCGCCATGGGCCGCTTCGGCGCTTTGGTGACCTGCCACAGCATGATCCAGCGCGCCATCGGACAGCTTCCACAAACAGGCGGCGGCGGCCGAACAAATGAACCCGTCCAGGATCACCGGGATGCGCAACACCCGCGCAGCAGCAATTGCACCCGCCATTGCGACTATCTCGCGTCCACCCAGACAGCGCAGGATGTCCAGACCATCATCTGACGCGTGTTTGGCGACACCCTCGGCCACGACACGGGTTTTGTTGACCAGACCTGCGTCATCCACACCAGTTCCGCGACCTGTCCAATCGGACGCGTCGCCACCAAACAGAGCACAGGCAATAGCCGCAGCCGGGGTGGTGTTGCCAATACCCATTTCGCCGACCACCAAAAGATCAGATTGCGGATCAACGGCCTGCCAGCCAGTGCGCAACGCGGCTAGCAATTCATCCTCTGTCATGGCTGGGGCTTGGGTGAAATCCGCGGTCGGCTTGTCCAGATCCAGCGCGTGTACATCCATCTTCGCGCCTGCGGCCCTGGCCAACTGATTTATCGCCGCCCCGCCATGTTCGAAATTCATCACCATCTGCACGGTCACTTCCGGTGGAAAGGCCGAAACACCCTGCGCGGTAACACCGTGATTTCCGGCAAACACGATAACCTGAGGCGCACTGATCTGTGGACGGGCGTCCCCCCGCCATCCTGCATACCAGACTGCAAGATCCTCAAGCCGACCAAGCGCGCCGGGGGGTTTGGTCAATTGTCCATTTCGCTCGGCCGCGCCCTGCACCGCAGCGGCATCTGGGCCCGGAGCTCCCGCCAGGACAGCACGGAACGTGTTCAAATCATTCAGTTCAGGCAGCATGAAAGCCTCATTGCATCAGAGTGGTCCTGCGTGTTTAACCGAAGGATCGAAACCAACAAGACCCCGAAAGGCACGGGCGTGCATAAAAACGACACCAAACCGTTTTCCCTGTGGGATGTTCCGCTGGCCCTGGTGCTGTTGACCCGCCTGCCCCTGCCCCGTTTGCCCAAAGCCGTTTTTGCCCGGCAGGCACAATCGGTATGGGCGTTTCCACTGGTTGGGCTGGTCGTTGGCGGGTTGGCATGCCTGACCGGTTGGCTGGCGATGGGGCTTCAACTGCCCCCGTTTGTGGCGGCTTCATTACTGGTTTCAGCGCTGATCCTGATGACCGGGGCAATGCACGAAGATGGTCTGGCCGATACGTTCGACGGGCTTTGGGGCGGTTTCACCGCTGAACGGCGGCTGGAGATCATGAAGGACAGCCAGATTGGAACTTACGGCGTGCTCGCTTTGGTGATGTCGCAGCTTTTACGAGTATCCGCGATTTCTACCATACTTGTCACTGGTCCGATCTGGATGGTGGTTGCGGCTTGTGTATTTTCCCGCGCATTGATGCCAGCACTGATGGTACTTCTTCCAAACGCCAGAACGTCGGGCCTGAGCCATTCGGTTGGTACCCCCGGCGCAGGAACAGCCTGTATCGCTGTGGGCATCGCGATTTTGGTCGCTTTCAGCTTGTGCGGAAGTCTGGCGCTTAACGCGATAGTCTTCGCGACTTTGGTCGTTGCCGTTTTGGGGCTCGTCGCAAAAACCAAGATCGGCGGTCAAACCGGAGATATTCTGGGAGCGTCGCAGCAATTGGCGGAAATCACGTTTCTGCTTACACTCAGCGCCCAGACCTAAGGCGACCCCCCTGTTTCAATTCGCAACGTATCGCCGCAATGTTTGCAATGCACGGCGTCTGGGTCGTGCCGGTACAGCCCGCAGCTGGGGCATTTGTGACGGACCTTCTGTGGCGCGAAAATTGCTTGCGCCAGCCGGACGAACAGTGCCACGCCAACGACCATAATGAAGACAGAAAACAGCTTGCCACCCGGTGTGACCAAAGTGATGTCGCCAAACCCGGTCGTCGTGAGCGTCGCCATGGTAAAATACAGCGCATCTACGTAGGGCGTTTGCGCGTCTTCTGGTATAAAAAACACCAAAACGGCCGTCGAGGTGGCAAAGACAAAGACCAGCAGGTTGATCGCTGCGATAACAGCGTCCTCGTGCGTGCGGAAGAAACGGCTGTCGCGCCGCAAATCCCAGAGCAGGTGATATGAATGGATCAGACGCAGGGCGCGTAATATCCGCAGGAAAGCCAGGTTGCCTGTCAAAAACGGATCAAGCACCAGAGAGAGGACGACTACGATATCCGCCACCGTGTAAATCTGGCGCAACAGCTTCCAGCGGTCTTTTGAAATCCAGAGCCGCGCAGAGAAATCCAGAAAAATCAGCACGCCGACCAGTTGGCTTGCAACGGTCAAACCTGGCCCATGCGGGATGTGGGCCGTCGCGACAAAGAAAATGATTGTCGCAACATCGAACAGGATCAGCGCATACCTAAACCAAACCGAAACAGGGTCGTGTCCGATATACAGGTATTTCACAGTCTGCTTCATGTCTGTCCGGTAATCCGCTGCATACACAGTGAAATTAGCGCCATATGAACAAATCACCAAGCCACGAAAAAGGCCGCCCCAAATTCGGAGCGGCCCGTTTTGTCAAAGTACCTTCGATCAGGCAGCGCGTGAGGTCAGAACTTCGTCAACCTGCTTGGCAGCTGACACCTCGCCAGCGCCTGAAACAGCTGCGACCTCACGGGTCAGACGTTCCAAGGCGGCTTCGTACAGCTGACGCTCGGAATAGCTCTGCTCGCGCTGATCATCGGTGCGGTGTAGGTCACGGACAACTTCGGCGATCGAGATCAGATCGCCCGAGTTGATCTTCTGTTCATATTCCTGCGCGCGACGGGACCACATGGCGCGTTTAACCTTGGCTTTGCCCTTCAGCGTTTTCATCGCCTGGCTGATCACATCGGGCGAGCTGAGCGACCGCAGACCGGATTCGGTCGCCTTGTTGGTCGGCACGCGCAACGTCATCTTGTCTTTCTCAAATGAGATGACGAACAGCTCAAGCGAGAATCCCGCGACATCCTGTTCCTCGATCGAGATAATCTGGCCCACGCCATGGGCGGGGTAGACAACATAGTCGTTCGGGCGGAACTCGGGCTTTTTCGACTTTGTCATTCAGTTTTTCCTTGCTTGCGGACGGGACACGGACAACAAAAACACCACATGCGGGGACTGTCTCAGCCCCGTCAGGCGGCGATATTGTCACAAATTCAATACTCCAAAGTGAGCATACTTACGGAGCGCATCCCAATCTCGGTCATCATGTGGATTTAGTATATCACAAAATTACGACGCCCGAAAGTTTACCTTACGGGAATTTTTCATATTCAACCTGCGTTCAACAGGTTGTGCCGTGATCTTTATTTAAAAACAGGCCGTGTGGAACGAATCACTCAGCCGCCTTCTCCGGGCGCTTCCGAGAAATACTTCTCCATCTTACCCTCTTCACCGTCACGCTCCTCTGCGTCGGGCAGCGGGTCTTTCTTGGTGACGATCACCGGCCATTGTTCGGAATACTTGCGATTGAACTCGACCCACTCCTCCATACCCGGCTCGGTATCGGGGCGGATTGCATCGGCGGGGCACTCGGGCTCGCACACTCCGCAGTCAATGCATTCGTCAGGATGAATGACCAGCGTGTTTTCACCTTCGTAGAAACAGTCCACCGGACACACTTCGACACAGTCGGTGTATTTGCAGGCGATACAGTTTTCGGTGACTACATAGGTCATGGTCGGATTCCTGTTTGCGGTTTGAGCGACTAGCTAATTCAGTCTGGCCCGCTCTTCAAGACAGGATCAGTGATCTTCCGGGCGAGAAAGATCAATAGCGCGTCGATCTTTCTTGGTTGGCCGACCTTTTCCCTCGAAACCCGGATTTACAAGAGGCGCTTCCTGCTTTTCGGTCATATCAAAGTACAGCGTTTGCGCTTCGGGCGCCGGACCGCGGCGTTCCCCCAGTTTTTCCACACGTATGACGCGGACGATGCGACCCTGCGAGAAGGTCAGAACGTCACCGGGGGCCACGGCCTGCGCCGGTTTCAGCACCCGGTTTCCATTCAGCCGGACATGGCCGCCACTGACCTGTTTGGCGGCAAGGCTGCGGGTCTTGAAGAACCGCGCCTGCCACAACCATTTATCGATCCGCAGTTTGGCCTCGGCCATCTTGCGTCAATTACCGTCCTTCAGACCCATAAGCGCTGCGGCGAACGGGTTGTCGGGATCAATGGCCTTTTCTTTTTTCGGTGGCCGTGACGAGAAGGTCTTGGCCCCTTGCGGCTTTCCGCCCTTCTTGCCGTGCGGTTTGCCACGGCCCTCCTGCGGTTTGCCCCTTGGTTTCCCCTTGCCCTGCCCCGGCTCGCGGCGCGGACCACGGTTCGGCTGACGCTGACGGCCCCAGGTGAAGGTGTAAAACACTTCGACCTCGGGTTCATCCGACGCAGGTTCCGCAACCTGACCTTCTGCGACAGCCTCGGCTGCCGTCTCGGTGCTTTCGGTGGCCCCGGCTGTCGCCTCCTCGGCGGGCGCGGCGACCTCTTCTGATGCCGCGTCAGGTGCTGGCGTCTCGTCGATAATGGCTTGTTCTGCCGCCTCTGTCACAGGCTGCTCAACCGGTGCCGGTTTGACCTTGCCACGCTCGCCGCGTTCGGCTTTGTAACCCAGCCCTTGCATCAGGTCAGCAAACTGTTCAAGCGTCATACCAGTGATCGACAGCATATCCGGCTTGGCTTCGAACCCGCCACGGCTGTCTTCCGCACGAAGCATGTCCGCCAGACGTTCCAGCATGTCGATACGGATCGATCGGTCGCCCGCATCGCGGTAGCCGCACATGGTGTCGTAACCCTGCGGTGCATCCTTGGCGACCGGCACAGTCACCAACCCAGGAGGCGGTGCTTCGGGGAATTCCTGCAAACCGCCATACAGCGCCCACAGCACCAGACGCAGACGCGTCGGTGCGGGCTTCAGCAAGAGCGGCATGAAGATGGTGAACTGGCCAAAGCGGATGCCATGCTTGCGCAAGGCGCCACGCGCGTCCTGATCCAGATCCTTGACCTCTTGCGCGACGCCGGCGCGCGGCAGTACGCCCAGCGCCTCGAGCATGCGGAAGGCAAACCCTTTCGCCAGCCCGTTGAGCTCCTCGTCGCGCGACAGATTCAGCAGCGGCTCGAACAGCGCAGCGATCTTGCGGTCGATGAAATGCTGCAACCGGCGCCGCACCTTCTGTTCGACATCCGGACCGGCGGCCTCGTCCACAAAAACCTCGACCACGGGCTTGAGAGGTTCGGACCCGGCAACCAGTTTGCCAACGGCATATTCGCCCCACATCAGGCCGCCCTGATCGGTGAAATCAATTTCGGTATCGGGCGCATTGTAGAAGCGATCGGCACGCAGATGGAATTGCGGCGCGAGTGCTTGCAGGGATGCCGATTTGAGCGCTTTCGCCTCGGTTCCTTGCGCGCTTTTGTCCGGACTAAACCGGAACCCTTCCAGACGACCGACGAATTCGCCTTCGACGGTCACTTCACCCTTGTCATTTACTTCGGCCAAAAGGGCCTCCTTCTGTTTGAGCCGCCGCAACAAAACCGATGTACGCCGGTCCACAAATCTTTGAGTCAGACGCTCATGAAGTGCGTCAGACAGTCTGTCTTCTACAGTGCGCGTTTCGTCACGCCAATGTGATTCGTCACGCACCCAACCGTTTCGTTGCGCAACATATGTCCAGGTGCGAATATATGCCAACCTTTTGGATAACGCATCGATATCCCCATGGGTTTGGTCAATCCGCCGTATCTGCCGGGCCATGAAATCATCGGGAATACTGCCGCGTTCGTGCAGGTGGCCATAGATCACTTCCAACAGGCTTGCGTGCTCTGCATGGCTGATGCCGCGAAAATCAGGGATTCTGCACACATCCCACAGCAATCGAATGGATGGACCGTCACTTGCGCGGGCGACAATCTCGGCCTGTTGTGACAGCGATTTCAACACATTCAGGTCATCAGCAGGGCGGGCTTTGATCAGGTGTTCGTCATTTGGACTGACTTCAAGCGAGTTGATCAGTGCGTCAATCGAACCAAACCGGAGAGCGGCATTCCGCCAGTTCAGCTTTTTCATCGGCGTGAACCGGCTGTCCATGATCGCCTGCGCGACACCTTCGTCCAGCGGCGGTGCCTCTCCGGTCACGCCAAAGGTGCCGTCCGACATCCCGCGCCCGGCCCGACCGGCGATCTGGGCCAGCTCATTTGGGGCCAGCGGACGCATCCGCCGCCCGTCGAATTTGGTCAGGGATGAAAAGGCAACGTGGTTAACATCCAGGTTCAGGCCCATGCCGATAGCATCTGTGGCGACCAGGTAATCAACCTCACCATTTTGATAAAGCTCCACCTGAGCATTCCGCGTCCGCGGGCTGAGGGCACCCATGACCACCGCCGCGCCACCTTTCAGGCGGCGCAGAAGCTCCGCGATGGCATACACATTTTCGACCGAAAATCCGACAATAGCGCTGCGGGGCGGCATCCGGCTGAGTTTCTTCGAACCGGAATAGACCAGCTGCGACATCCGTTCGCGCCGGACAAACTGCGCCTCGGGCACCAGCGCGGCAATCGGGCCACGCATGGTGTCAGAGCCAAGAAAAAGTGTCTCGTTTGTTCCGCGCGACCGAAGCAGGCGATCTGTAAAGACATGGCCGCGCTCGGGGTCGGCACACAGCTGGATTTCATCAATCGCCACGAAATCCGCACCCACACCTTCGGGCATCGCCTCGACAGTGCAGACCCAATACTGGGTCCGGGGGGGCACGATCCGCTCTTCACCGGTGACAAGCGCAACAATCGACGGCCCGCGGATGGCGACGATCTTATCGTAGACCTCGCGCGCAAGCAGACGCAGCGGCAGACCGATGATACCTGTGCGGTATCCCAGCATCCGTTCGATTGCGTAATGGGTTTTACCTGTGTTCGTAGGGCCCAGAACGGCCACTATTCGGGATGACCCGCTCACCTTTGCCCCCTGCCCGGACCTTACAGCGCTGCGCCGTCGATCTGCGGCTTCAGTCGATTCACCGCATTGGTTACTTCTTCGTGGTGGGGGTGTATAGCCAATGCCCGTGAATAGGCGTCGTAGGCTTTGTCAGGTTGTCCGATAATCTCAAAGATCAGGCCCAGACCATAGATTGCCTCGTAATTGTTGGGGTTCAGGGTCAGGGCATGCTCCAGATCGGCAGCGGCCATGCCAAACCGTTCGATTCCGAAAAAGGCCGAAGCGCGCAGATGCCAGCCTTCAGCGAATTCGGGCGCATGATCCGTCAGGGCGGTCAGGTGTTCCAATGCCGCACCTACGTCGCCGTCATCCAGCGCTTCACGGCCACGCTCTAGCAGCAGATCAGCCGATGCTGAACCGGACTGCGCCCACAGGGCTTGCAACTGCCGATCCAAAGCGATGGCCTGATCTGGCGTCGATTGGGCAAGTTGTTGCAGCAATTCACCCTCGTTCCGCGAATCCGCCTGTTGCGCGAGGCAAGTGGAGGAAATCGTGACTAGGACAAAAAGTGCCGCGACGATACCTTTGAGATTGTGGATTGCAATGCTCATAACAATAATCAGTGTAGCGTTGCGACCGGGGATGTCCATTCACGGCGCACTAACAATATGAGGAAAAACATGAGCGAGATACTTGAAAAGGCAGCTGCCGCGCTGAATGAAAAACTGGAAGGCGGCGCGTTTGATGCCTCGGCCAAGTTTGATATCGCCGATCTGGGTGCCATTGTCCTGGATTCCAACGGCGCGCGGGTCAGCGACGATGACGCTGATGTCACCCTAAGCGCTGATGCCGACACGTTCGAACAAATCCTCAGCGGTGAATTGAACCCGACAGGTGCGTTCATGTCCGGCAAGCTGAGCATTGATGGCGACATGGGTGTTGCCATGAAACTTGCATCGGTACTGGCCTGATGGAGTTCTCGCCGGCCCCTTTGTTTGAAGACGTGGCCGGCGGCCCCGCCGGTGGAAAGGCCCACTGGTTGATAACGTCGGATCAAAAACGCATTCGCGTTGCTCACTGGCTTCCGGACGGAAAGGTACATGGCACTGTCATGATGTTTCCTGGACGCACGGAATACATTGAGAAATACGGCACTACTGCCAGCGAATTCGTAGAGCGTGGGTTCGCCATGCTGGCCGTCGACTGGCGCGGTCAGGGTCTTGCAGATCGATTGCTGGACGATGCTCGGGTCGGACATGTCGATCAGTTCACCGATTACCAGCAGGACGTTCAGGTCACTCTGAAACTTGCAAGCGCGCTGGATCTGCCAAAACCATGGTACGTGGTCGGGCATTCGATGGGCGGTGCAATCGGGTTGCGTGCCGTCATCGAGAAAGGATGTTTTGCCGCTTGCGCGTTCACGGGCCCAATGTGGGGAATTTTCTTCACTCCGGTCATGAAACCCCTAAGCCGCGTTACGGCCTATTGGGGCACAGCGCTTGGCCTGGGCGAACGAACGCCCCCCACCACAACACTCAAAAGCTATGTCCTGTCGCAACCTTTCGAGGGAAACATGCTGACCCGCGACCCGGACATGTACCGGATGATGCAGGATCAGTTGAATGCACACCCAGAACTCGCGCTTGGTGCCCCTTCAAATCTGTGGCTGCGCGAGTCGCTGGATGAATGTGCTTGGTTAATGGAGCAGACCGCCCCTCAGACACCCTGCCTGACATTTCTGGGCAGCCATGAGCAAATCGTTGACCGCAAGGCAATTCGTGCGCGCATGGCCAATTGGCCCAACGGAACGCTGATCGAAATTCCGGATGGTGAACACGAGGTACTAATGGAAGCACCCGAGGTTCGGGGGCCGGTGCTGGACAAGATTGCGGCGCATTTTCTGGCCAATCAGGCCAATGGCGCACCCGAGCTGGTTTCCTCGTAAACCCTTTCACCTTTGGGATTGGCCGCTTGTGATCCGGGCGCGCCAGCCCTAGATGTTTGCAAAAGCAGTCTACTAAAGGTGATCCATGCGCGACCTTCCTTTCCCTGTCCGTGACGCGAACGCAATCGGTGGCTCCGGCAATCTGGGCAATCTTCCGGAATGGGATCTGAGCGATCTCTACACCTCGGAAAACGCACCCGAATTAGCGCGCGATCTGGATTGGCTGGAAGGCGAATGTGCCGCATTTGCTGCCGATTACGAAGGCAAGCTGGCCGATCTGGAGGCCGCAGACCTGCTGACCTGTGTGCATCGCAACGAAAAGATCAACGCCATCGCCGGGCGTGTCATGTCCTTTGCTGGTCTGCGCTATTACCAACTGACCACAGACGCAGAGCGCGCCAAATTCCTGTCGGATATGCAGGAAAAGATCACGATCTTCACCACTCCGCTTGTGTTCTTCACGCTCGAGATCAACCGGATCGAAGACGATGTTCTGAAAGCGCATTTTGCGGCCAACACGGATCTCGCCCGCTACGAACCTGTGTTCCGTCGCATCCGTGCAATGAAGCCCTACCAACTGTCTGACGAGCTGGAAAAGTTCCTTCATGATCTGGGGGTTGTCGGCGACGCGTGGGAACGTCTGTTCGACGAAACGATTGCCGGACTGGCATTTCATGTCGACGGTGAAGAACTGAACATCGAAGGCACCCTGAATCTGCTGACGGAACAGGACCGCGCGAAACGTGAGGCCGCGGCGCGTGAACTGGCATCGGTTTTTCAGGACAACATCAAAACCTTCGCCCGCGTTCACAACACGCAGGCCAAAGAGAAAGAAATCGTTGATCGCTGGCGCAAGATGCCGACCGCTCAGACCGGGCGTCACCTGTCGAACGACGTCGAACCCGAAGTGGTCGAGGCCCTGCGCGAGGCGGTCGTGGCCGCCTACCCCAAGCTGAGCCATCGCTATTATGAGCTGAAGCGCAAGTGGCTTGGACTGGACGTCATGCAGGTCTGGGACCGCAACGCGCCCCTGCCCATGGAAGACACGCGTATCGTGAATTGGGAAGAGGCCCAAAAGACGGTGATGAACGCGTATGATGCCTTTGATCCCCGCATGGGCGAAATCGCGGCGCCTTTCTTCTCAAAAGGATGGATAGACGCGGCGGTGAAACCGGGCAAAGCGCCGGGGGCCTTCGCCCATCCGACAGTTACGGATGTCCACCCCTACGTGATGCTCAACTATTTGGGCAAACCGCGCGATGTGATGACGCTTGCCCATGAACTGGGACACGGCGTCCATCAGGTGCTGGCCGCAGGCCAGGGCGAGATGCTGTCATCCACCCCGCTGACGCTGGCGGAAACTGCCTCGGTCTTTGGTGAGATGCTGACCTTCCGCAAGATGCTGGAACTGGCCGAAACCCCGGAGCTGCGCAAGGTTCTGCTGGCTGGCAAAGTCGAAGATATGATCAACACGGTGGTCCGACAAATCGCCTTCTACGACTTTGAATGCAAGCTGCACGCTGCCCGACGTGAGGGCGAGCTGACCCCGGATGACATCAACGCCCTTTGGATGAGTGTACAGGCCGAAAGCCTTGGCCCCGCATTTGAATTCATGGACGGGTACGAGACCTTCTGGGCATACATCCCGCACTTCGTTCACTCGCCCTTTTACGTCTATGCCTATGCCTTCGGCGACGGCCTCGTGAATGCGCTTTATTCCGTTTACGAAAGCGGCGCGGATGGGTTCGAGGACAAGTATTTCGACATGCTGCGCGCTGGTGGTTCGATGCACCACAAGGCACTGCTGGCCCCGTTCGGTCTGGACGCCAGCGACCCCAAGTTCTGGGACAAGGGCCTGTCGATGATCTCAGGCTTTATCGACGAGTTGGAGGCGATGGAGGGCTGAGACGCCCTCGACAGAAAGCGGCGACATCTGCCTTGCGGAAAAAACCTGCCATGCCCGGCAATGTCGCGCCCAAGGGGCTCCTGAATGCCCGCTACGCGGACAAAGCGGACAAAGTTAGGAGTTATTGTGGCGCTGTGCTACTAGTTGAGTGGGTGCACTTGGATGCCCGCAGCTGGGCAGGTTTTCATGATTGAAAAGACATCCGATTTCGCGGCGTCAACTGGTGCAGGCTACGAGTTGCAGATGGGTCGCTTTAGCAGGCTTCTAGCTCCTGGTTTTCTGGATTTTTCAGAAATTTCCGACAGCGGCCCGATACTCGATGCAGGTTGCGGCACCGGATCATTGACCGCGGAGATGCAGCGCAGAACCTCACGGGCACAAATCGTAGGGGTCGATATTTCCCCAGCCTACATCGCGCACGCCCAAAAAAGCATCTCGGACAGTCGCACGACATTCGGTGTCGCCGACCTGACAACACTTCCATTCCCGGACGCGCATTTCGGGCAGGCCTTTTCCCAGCTTGTGCTGGATTTCATCCCTGAGACCGATTTCGCATTCAAAGAGATTTTTCGAGTGCTCAAGCCCGGCGCTCAATTTTCTGCGGCTGTGTGGGACGCCAGAGGAGGTCTGGTATTCAATCGAATGTTTCTGGACACTGCTGCGGTGCTGGACGAAGGAGCTGAAGCACTCAGGAAAAAGAACTTCACGCGCCCACTCCGACAGCCAGGACAGCTAAAGCAAGTCGCCTTTTCGGCAGGCTTTACCGATGTTCGGGAGGGAGAAATCATGATCCGAACCGAATTCACTTCGTTCGACGATTACTGGGTTCCCTTTGATGGAGAGGATGGCCCAATTCCCGCCTATCTTTCAAAAAGGCCTGGCGATCTGAAGTCGAAAATCAAAGATGCTGTCCGGCTCGCATATCTTGACGGTGATGACGACGGACCGCGGTCATACGTGGCGGTGGCTTTGGCAATCTCGGCAGTACGAACAGCGTAGAACTTACATGTCTCCAATGGGCTCTTAGCAGCCGTACCTGAGATCACCTCAGCTGACTGTCCTTCGACCCCCGCCGGTTGATCCCGCCACGTGCCTTGAACGCGCCATCGCGTTCCTGCTGGCACTCAAGGCACAGCTTCACGCCCGGCAAAGCAACGCGGCGTTTTTCAGGGATCGGCTCTTCGCATTCGGCGCAATGAGTCAGGCTTTCATCTACAGGCCGCTTTTGCGCCTGCATCCGCGCCAGCTCATCCGAAATCGACGCTTCGATCTGTTCGTTTACTGCGCCGTCGCGCGCCCAGCCTCCGGCCATGGGTCATCTCCTGCTAAACGTACGCAAAAGGATAGCCGAGCCCGCGCAAAGGGCAAGTTACAGCGAAACTGCACCCGCGAACACACGATCAATCACCTCTTGCGTCCCCCGAGAAAACTCCAGCGGACAGGGATACTCTACCCCTTCCCTGACCGAGCGGCAGAAGGCCTCGACCTGAAGCTTGTAATGGTCCGCTCCGGGGAACCGGGTAACCAGTACCTCAAGCCCCGGGCGATGCAACTCGACCCGGGCTTCACCAAACACACGCGCATTAAACGGTGTTGTCAGGCGGATCAGGCCATTGTCCCCGTGAAACACCATTTCCTGATGGGGATGCATCCGAATGGACACGTAGCTTGAGTAGGTAAAACCGGGGAACTGCGCGCGAATTTCGGTGAAGATGTCGATTTCATCCTGCCAACGGATGGCTGACTGTATCGCCACAGGTTCCTGCCCCGTAGCAAACCGGGCGCCGCCGATCACGTAAACACCGATGTCACGCAATCCGCCGCCGCCCGTTTCAGCACGGTTTCGAATATTCTGGGTATCTGCCCGATTGTCGAAGCTGAACGCCCCGGTTACATGCACCAGATTTCCGATTGCGCCATCCGCAATCAGTTTGCGTGCCAATTGCCATTGGGGGTGGTGCACGATCATATACGCCTCGGCAGCAAGCAGGCCGCTTTCGTCGCGCTTTTGGATCAATGCGTCAAACTCATCCGCCTTCATTGTCATCGGCTTTTCGCAGAGCACATGTTTGCCGGCATCCAGCGCTTTCAGGCTCCATTCCACATGAAGGTGGTTCGGCAGTGGAATGTAGACCGCGTCGATACCGGGGTCTGCCAACAGCGCATCATAGCTGTCGAACATGTTCAGGTCGGGACAGAAAGACAAAAAAGGTTCAGCCTTTACCGCATCCGACGTCGCCAGCGCAGCCAATCGCGCCCCGTTGGAGGCATGTATCGCCGGTGCCATGTATTCACGCGCGAATTTCGCGGCTCCCAACACGCCAAACTGAACCGGTTTTTGCATAACGCTCTCCATAGATGTTCGAACCCCAAAGGGTTCGTTCCCCTGCGAGGTCCGCAGGATCGACCTGTCACACCGTCATCGAAATGAAACGCGTCTTTGCCCTACCATAGCTTTGACCCTGCGGCCATTCTTTTGGCTTCACAGTCAGGATAGCGGCCTCAGACGATCAACTGGTAATGAGTCGTCAGGATGCGCCGGGCATGTGCGCGTAGAGGAGGTTTCTTCGCACAAATGCAAAAAACCAGCCCGCAGCTATTGCAGCAGGCTGGTATCGTGGTCAGCTGACACCCAGCATCCCTTTTTCACGCGCAAGATCCCGCATTTTCCTTTGCAGTTTCTCGAACGCGCGAACTTCGATCTGTCGGATCCGCTCGCGGCTGACATTATATTGGGCGCTGAGGTCCTCCAGCGTCACCGGCTGATCCAGCAACCTGCGCTGAGTCAGGATATCCTTTTCACGGTCGTTCAACACGTCAAGCGCCGCAGCCAGCAACTCGCGACGCGCTTCCAGCTCATCGCGCGCCTCATAATCTCCGGCCTGGTCGGCATCTTCATCCTCAAGCCAATCCTGCCATTGCATCGTGCCTTCGCCTTCGGACCCGACCGTGGCGTTCAGAGACGCGTCCCCGCCGGACATGCGGCGGTTCATGCTGATCACTTCCTCTTCGGTCACACCCAGATCATTGGCGATTTGCGCGACATTTTCCGGACGCAAGTCGCCCTCTTCCAGGGCGCCGATGCGCGCTTTGGCTTTGCGCAGGTTAAAGAACAGCTTTTTCTGCGCCGAGGTTGTGCCCAGTTTAACCAGCGACCACGACCGCAGGATATATTCCTGAATCGAGGCGCGAATCCACCACATGGCATATGTGGCCAGACGGAAGCCTTTTTCAGGGTCAAAACGTTTGACCGCCTGCATCAGGCCCACATTGGCTTCGGAAATCACTTCGGCTTGCGGCAAACCGTAGCCGCGATATCCCATGGCAATCTTGGCCGCCAGCCGCAGGTGCGATGTCACCATCTTATGCGCGGCTTCTGTGTCCTGCTCTTCGACCCAGCGCTTGGCCAGCATATATTCTTCTTCCGGCTCAAGCAGGGGAAACTTGCGAATCTCCTGCATATAGCGGTTCAGGCCGCCCTCGGGCGTCGGCGCGGGGAGATTTGCGTAATTTGCCATTATGATGTCCCTCCGACAAATGTTTAAGTCTTTAACATAGGATATGGGTAAAGAACCCATCCTGTTCAAGAGGTGCTGCTAACAGTCTGAAATTAATCTTTCATGAAGGAAAGATAAGAAACTCTTACTCACAGGACTTTGCTTATTGTGTCAGCGGCGCGCGAAGCGCGGCAATCAGGTTCTCCATGTCTTGCGGCAGTTCGGCCTCAAACCGCAGGTGTTCGCCCGTCACCGGGTGCTCGAACCCCAATACGGCGGCGTGAAGCGCCTGCCGGGGAAAGTCGTACACGCATTCGGCAGCGGCGGGCGTAAACGCCCTGGTGGCCAGTTTCCGCTTGCCACCATAGATCGGATCCCCGACAAGCCCATGCCCGGCATGGGTCATATGAACACGGATCTGGTGCGTTCGCCCGGTCTCGAGCCAGCATTCGATCAGAGCAAGACCAGCAGGCGTGCCAAATGTTTCAACTACCCGCGTGCGTGTCACCGCGTGACGCCCGCCATGAAACAACACCGCCTGCCTTTGACGGTCGGTCTTGTGCCGCGCAAGCTGGGTGGTCACACGCATGATGTTTCCCGGCTCAAAGCTCACCCCTTTGACGCCTCGCAGACGGGGATCACTTGCATCCGGAACCCCGTAACACACAGCGCGGTAATAGCGTTCGACACTATGTGCTGCGAATTGTTCGGCCAGCCCGTGATGTGCGGCGTCTGATTTGGCGACCACCAGAAGACCGCTGGTTTCCTTGTCGATCCGGTGAACGATACCGGGGCGTTTCACCCCCCCAACACCTGACAAAGCCTCACCGCAATGGTGTAGCAAAGCGTTGACCAGCGTACCCCCGGGCGAGCCCGGCGCGGGGTGCACCACCATGCCTGCTGGCTTGTTGACGACGATCACGTCTGCGTCTTCGAAAACAACTTCAAGCGGGATGTCTTCTGCGCCGATGTGGCTGTCTTCAGCCTCGGCCACAGTTATGACGACCTGCGCCCCTTCGGACACTTTGGCCTTTGGGTCCTGCATCCGGGTTCCGTCGATCCGAACTGCGCCATCCTCGATCAGGCGCGCCAGCCGCGTGCGCGACAGGTTTTCACCGTCTGGCACATCCCGCGAAAGCGCCTTATCAAGGCGAGGCGGCGGATCGGCCGCGATCTGAAACTCAATCTGGCGGGTGCCCATGACTGTCCCTTCCGAACCCCAAGAACCGCAGGAAACCCCGCAGCTGCGATTGCTGCGGCGGATGGTCATGCTGCTGACCGCGGTGATGATTGGCGGGGTTCTAGTGACATTCGCCCTGATTGTCATCCGCCTATCGGACCGCACACCCACCTTGCCGGATCAGATCGACTTACCCGATGGTGCGCGGGCACAGGCCCTGACCATCGGGTCCAACTGGTATGCGGTCGTGACCGACGACAACCGCGTCCTGATCTTTGACAAGACGACAGGAAAGCTGCGTCAGGAAATCGCCGTCGAGTAACCGGATCAGTTCGGGAACAGACGGGTACCGACCCAGGCCTCACCCATCTGCACATCCAGTTCGGGCGTACGCATCTTACGTTTTCCGCCAAACGGGCAGAGCGTGATTTCGCCCAGATAAATCTTGTCGCCAATTACATAGAGGTCCACCCGCGCAAATTCGACACGTTGCCCGACGGCTTCGGCGATTGCGACCATATCGTCAAACACCTTTGGCTTGGGCTCGGTGTCATCGCTTGTCTGGAAATACAGCTCTTTCGGGATGAAGTTGAAATCCCGGTCGTGGATCATCTGCACATGTCCCCGAGAGCGGTCCCGGTCGACCTGAACAATCTGGACCTTTCCGGCGACAACCCAGAATTTCCAATCGATGTTGTCCTGACCTTCAGCCGCCAGATCCTCTTCAAGGAAATAGCGCGTTTCAATCGTGGAATACCACCATTCTGCCGCCCAAAACCCGTGGGGAATGGGTTTATTGTTCCAATTGGCAAGCTTTTCCTGGGCCAGGTTGCGGTCTTCTGTGTTCATGGGCCAGGTGACCCTATGGTTTTGCCCCTGCCCGTTATTGCATTTGAGCCAATAGCTGCCCGGCTCGAGGTCGAGGTCTTCCGGCAACTCAGGCGAAGATGAGACCCAATAGCGCTTCACCGGTGTAACAAGGTTCCTGGCTGGTTCCGGGATATAGTTCTCCGCCGTCAATCTGTCTGCCGGCGACACTTCAGGCATCTCGCCAAACATCTTCATGACCAGGAGTTTTTCTGTAAGCGTCTTCGGCGCACTCAAGTCTGGCAAACGGCGGTGCGCTTCAGAAAACTTAAAGATAGATAGCATCAGCGCATTCAGACGCGCCGGGTCGTTGGCAAAGTGGTCCCAACCACGCAGAAAGCCGTCGCGCGACTGATCCTGTGCTCTGTAAAGACCAAGATTTTGGATTTTATCCAACTCGAGCTGCGCGAATTTGAGGTACTCTTCGCGTTCGGATAACAAAGCAACGGACATCAATCCGCCAGTCGCTGCACTGATCTCTTCTTTCGTCGTCGTTAAGTCAGGAAGCACATCGGGGAAACTAACAGGCTTCGGCGCCCTTCTGCCGCCACGTGGCAGTGGTGCGTCGGTGGGTCTGATCCCCAAGCTGCGCAGCCTGCGGTCCAGAAATGAATAACGTTTTACACCCTTTGCAATCCACCAACGCATCCGCCGCCCCCATAGATGGACGGCTAGCGTTTCATCCTTGAGGTACTTATCGCGAAATTCCCGTGCATGAATGTCGTTCGCCTGACCCGTTTGCCGAAACGGCAAAGGGTAAAAGACCGGAGGTGGACTGGCATGCCCTATCTCGCCATGATGCTGTAAAAACCATGTCATGACCTCTGGTCCATAAACACTGTGCGCCTGATCCGAGGCATGAGGCAACTCACCAGCCTTTTTCAGGCGTTCCAGCTTTTCGCGTTCCTCACCTTCTACCCACGGGCGGATCGGGAATGGATCAAGGCTGTATTCCGTATATGCCTTCAAAGCAGGGCTATCGGATGGCAACCGCATGATCGCGTTGCAAATCGTGGTGCGATTGAAGAAACCAAACACGTGATCCGCTTTCGGGATAGGCTTCAAAGCAACGACATCTGTGTCGCACCAGAGGAAATCGGTTTTTTGCATCAGTTGCAGCCTGAATATGTCAGACTGCGGGACCGGTGTTTTGAACTGGTTGTTCATGATGAACTGCTGCGGTTCGTGAATCTCGTTCGCCGAAACCAGTTCGATACCTTCGGGTACGTTTTCGATCTCGCCATAGTGGAACAGCACGACCCTGTGTCCGTTCGCAACAAAGGACAAAAGGCACATCTGTTCCAGAAAACTGAGAGGACCTTCCAACCAGAGCATTCCGATTGTAGGAAGAGTGCTTTCCGCAGCCATATGCTGTTTCTCCGAAGGCAAGTCTTTCAGGACTCGGGCAGATTTTCGCTAGAGGACGGTTGAGTGTCCGCCGAAAGGCGCGCGTGCAATCCGCGGTCTTTTGCAACAAATTCTACAGCCGGCTTATTAACAAGCGTCTGGTAAAGCGCGTTGTATTCTGGCTGTTTGAGAAGGTCCTCGATCAACGCCTTGTGCCACAGGAATGCTTTTCGGTGCAGCCGTGCAAGCCGTTCGTCGGACTGAAATTCTGCCATCACCGCGTCAACGTCCTCCTTGTACCTGAGGATTGTCTCATCCGTCGCGCCACCCCTGTTCCAGCGGTCCCAGTATTCCGTTCCCAGCGTCTGCGAGGAGTGGTTGGCCCGCCCACGGCTGCGCTTGGCCAAATAGGCTTGTGTGGAGCGGACCGCGTAATGATTGATCTGTGCAATCTCAAATCCAAAAGGCGGTGCAACATGGTTCCCAAAGGGTGCGGGTTCTTTCGCGTGCCCTCCGGGAACAGACCGGAATACACCTGCCTGAAACTCGGACTTGGGATGCGGGTTGTGCATACCATAGCGGAGATAGACTTCACCCTGCCGGAAAAGCGATTTGACGAACCGGCGCCCCGCCCCGCCCTGCTCATACTTCAACTCACCATCGAAAAACTGCTGCGTCACTGGCGCGTCGCGCAACACATGGCGACCGCTGTTCGAGAATATCTTCCATGGAATGGAAATGACATCCACGCCCGGTGTGGCCTCGATCAGGTCGTCCACCTTATGGTTTCCGACATGAATATTCAGAAACTCATCCGCATCGCAGACATAGACCCATTTGGCTTCTTTCACGACGGGCAAACGGCGGGCCTGCCTCAGAGCTGATCTGTGAATCCCGCCCGTTCCAACGCGGTTCCTGTGAAACTCAACATGACCCAGGGCCTCAAGACGGCGCAAAATTCTGTTCGTACCGTCCGTGCAATCGTTGGTGTAAACAATGATCCTGTCGAAACCCAAAACTTTATGATGAGCCACCCATTCCAGAATGTACGGGCCCTCATTTTTCATCGCAGAGATGAGGATTTTTTCAGGCTTGTTCATCACTGCCATTCACCCCAGACGCTTAGTCGCCCTGTTTCTTGCTGTCATCTTGCGGGGTGATTTTTTCAATAGCGATCTGCGCACCAGCAATTGCCCGGATACGCAATTCACGGGGGTGTTTGCCCAGAAACTCGTTGACGGCCCGGATCACTCCGTCGCCCCACCACCCCCGGCGGTGGTAATCATCAAACGCCATGATCCCACCCGATTTGATCTTGGGAAACAACGCCTCTAGGTCCGCAGTAACACCTTCGTAAGAATGATCCCCATCGACATAGGCAAATGAAATGCTCTCATCGTCAAAAAGCTTTAATGCTGGCACCGAGAAATCGCGAATAATGCCAACCTTGCCCTCCTCGATCTCTTTTTCGAAAGACGTGACGACCTTCTGGAAGATGGCTTCCATCTTTTCGTCTTCGGTCCTGCCGACAAACGCCGTTGTATGCGATTCCTCGCCAATATGTTTCCAGGGGTCGATCAGAAACAACTGACTGGGTTCAAGCAACTTCAGGATTGTCGGAGAAAACTCGCCCTGCCAGACACCGATCTCAACAGCCACCCCACCCTTGGGAAGGCGCGTCAGGAACGTACGTCGGATCGCGTCTTTTGTATTCTTGCGTTTGGTTGCCTTGTCTGCGTTCGGTTTATTCTGGCTGCCGGGAACAGCACCGATCACTCTGGGTTCGTTTGACATCTCGACCTCACTTGCAGACGGGTATTGATTTCTCGCGAAACCCGTTTTGTTTATTGGGCAATGGCTAACATGTCGTTGCTTCAAGAACCAGAAGCTATGTCTCGTTTTTGGAAAGTGGTGGCAACTTGTCGATACCAAGCCACGGAGGCTCGAGGCTTGTAACCCGATAGTCACTCGCTTTACTCGCAAGAAAACGGTTGATAGCCGAAGACATGCCGGAATAAGACCCTTTGCCCCGCCTGTAGGATGTAAAGGCGATGCTTCCGCCCGGAGCCAGAACCCTGTCGATCCGGTTCAACAGCTGCAACATGACACGCTCGGCCCGAACCCCGCGTATGATCACGACACCAACGCTTTGATCTTCAAACAGCTTCAGCATCAAAGGCGGCAGCGCCCGGTAGACCCTCAGACGCCCAGCGACGATCGGTTCACGGAAGTACTCCAGCAATGCATAGAAGGTGCGATCCAGGGCCTGAAGTTTAGGATCTTGCGTTGTATCCTTGCAGGCGAACGTATCCCACGACAGCCCCCATGGCCCGATGATCGTCAATTGCGCAACTGCATCCAATGCAAGTATTTCTTCTACGATTTCGGTCTCGACATGCCCGATCAAAACCCAGTTCTTCTTGCCGCTGATTGACCTCAAGAACCGCTGTCGCTGCTCTTTCGTTCTTTCAACCTCCGGAGACACTGGCGGCAGGAAAGATGAGTCCTTCGGATCGAACGGCAAGTCCACCTGTTTTGCATCAGTGATTAATGCATGCTGCGCCGCCGCTTCTTCGTACTCCATGGCCGTTCCCAGGGAATCCAGCCGGGTAAACCAGGGGTAGTTATTGGGTCTTGAGTTTTCAGATTTGGACATCTTGCCCAAACGCGTCCATTTCGCAACTTGCGCGAAAGAAACTTCGGGGTCTTTGTAGGTCTCCGCAACAAAGGAAAGATCGCCTTCTTCCATCACGCCCAGATCCAGCGCCTTTATATATCGCCCCCCGGCAAAATTCTTGTACCGAGTTATGAATCCCTGTGCGGCCTCTGTTTCACGTATCTCCGAGATACGGCGCTTGTGATAAGCAACAGCTTTTTCGTGCAAGTCTCCCAGAACACGATCCGCACGTAGTTCATCATACGATTTTCCAAGGCGGTCCAATTTGGAAAGGATCGATAATTCTTCAACTTTGTTGAAGCAATGCATGTGCCAATAGGCTTGTCCCGTTGCCTCCATCTTGGGATGAAACGCGGTTGTGTTTACATCCCCCCGCAGCCGCTTCATCAGATAACTCTCGATGGATCGGACGGCATAGTGGTTCATCCTGAAAAACTGCTGCCCAAAGGCCGCGCCAGTAGTGGAATGGGACCAACCATTTCGCCGCATTGCAGGTGGCAAGGGATCTCCGTCACCATCAATCCATGCAAAGCTTTCGGCCTTACCGGCGATTGGGCCACGCGGACGGTGTGTGTTGATTGCCCGATAAGACCCGTTGTTTCTGACAAGCGATTTGAAGGCACGCACATTCTGCGGCGTCACCACCCCCAACTCTGCTGCAGATGTGAATTGTTCGATCACAAACTTGTCTTCAAACTCGACAATCCCATTGTGTCCGAACATCTGCCATATCGCGGCAAAGCCATCTGCATGTGGAAAGGTGCGAAACAGATCGTCCAGCGTACCGTCCCCAACACGGATATCGAGAAATTCGTCGACATCACAAACCAGAATCCACTCGGCTTCAGCGTACCAGGGATGTTCCATAGCGTTCGCATAGGCCGACGCCTGCGGCCCATGCTTCCAGGGACCGGGGTTATCGATATGCGCCAGAAAACCCAGTTCCTCGCATCTTTTCAAAATCGCGTCAGTGCCGTCGGAGCAGTCATTCGAGTTAACGATGAAATGCGTAAACCCGATCGAAAGGTAATACGCGATCCATTCAAGGATGAACGGCCCCTCGTCTTTCATCGTTGATATGACAAGTCTCATCGCACCTACCCGCAACCATGGCCCGCAAATTCAGGACGAAGGGAAAAATCGCATCATTGCAGAGGCATGGCGCGCTTCCCGACACATGGCTTAGTTACGGGCCACGGATTTGCAATGCAAGTGAACAGACAAGAACGGCAAAGTCAGCTTCGCATAAGCTGATCCGCACTTCACAGGATACGAAAAGATTTGGTGCGGTCGAGAAGACTCGAACTTCCACGGGTGTTACCCCACAGCGACCTCAACGCTGCGCGTCTACCAATTCCGCCACGACCGCACTGCCTGTGACTTGGTAGAGCGGCGTATAGACGTTGGCGCACGCGATGTGAAGAGGCAAAAACACACTGGTTTAAAAACCTTCGCAGCAGTCCTATCTAAGCCGGTGATCAACACAGTTTCGATCTGACAGGAGCCGCAGATGACCTCGCCCGATACCCGCGCCATCATCCAAATCGATATCGTGTCAGACGTCGTGTGCCCGTGGTGCATAGTCGGGTTTCGCCAGCTTGACGTGGCATTGAAACAGCAGGGCATCCAGGCCCAAATTCGCTGGCACCCGTTCGAATTGAACCCGAACATGCCGCCTGAAGGGCAGAACCTGCGGGAACACATCACGGAGAAATATGGCTCGACCCCCGAACAGAGCCAGCAGGCACGTGACAGGCTAACGGCGATCGGAGCAGAACTGGGGTTCACCTTCAACTTTCACGAAGACAGTCGGATCGTGAATACAATCAAGGCGCATCAGTTGCTGGATTGGGCCGAATGTCAGGGCCAGCAACACCAATTGAAGCTTGCGCTTTTCGACGCATATTTCACACGGCAACAGGATGTGTCCGACGTTGAGGCTCTGTTGCAGGCCGTCACGTCTGCCGGGCTGAACCCTGATGCCGCACGTCAGGTGCTTGAGACCGGCGAACACATCGCCTTGGTGCGAGAGAAACAGCAATTCTGGACCAGCAGGGGTATTTCAGGTGTGCCGTCCATGGTGTTTGGCGGAAAATACCTGCTGACCGGCGCGCAAGGGGTCGATACCTATTCCCGGGTGCTGCAACAGTGTTTGACCGAAGCGGCCTGACCCCTCTTCCCCTGCCCGCTACGGACGGATATGAGGCCGCCATGGAATGGAAAATCACCGATGGTCTGACCAGTTATGACGAAGCGACCGCCTTTATGGAGGCACGCGTCGCCGGGATTGCACGCGGCGACGCGGAGGAGTGCATCTGGTTACTGGAACACCCGCCGCTTTATACGGCAGGCACGTCAGCTAAGGTAGAAGACCTGACCGATCCTGACCGCTTTCCGGTTTATGCAAGCAAACGGGGCGGCGAGTACACCTATCACGGCCCCGGTCAGCGTGTGGCCTATGTCATGCTGGATCTGAACAAGCGCGGGCGCGACGTGCGCCAATTCGTGAAGCAGTTGGAAAACTGGGTGATATCGGCACTTGCCGAATTCAACGTGCATGGCGAAATACGCGACGGGCGCGTTGGTGTCTGGGTGCGGCGCGACGACAAACCGCTGACGGTGACCGGCAAACCGGCAGAGGACAAGATCGCGGCAATTGGCCTGCGTTTACGCAAATGGGTCAGCTTTCACGGTATTTCGATCAATGTCGAACCGGATCTGGAGCATTTCTCGGGCATTGTTCCCTGCGGGATCAGCGAATATGGCGTGACTTCATTGGTGGATCTGGGGCTTCCGGTCACCATGAATGATCTCGATGCGGCCTTGAAGAAAACCTTCGAGGGCGTGTTTGGTGCCTCTGATTTCTGATTCTGCCTTGGCAGAGAATCAGCTTCCGCTGCGCTTGGATACAACAATATGCATGTGCGGAAGGCTCTGTTTCCGAAACACGTCGCAATTTACCAAGAACCATTCAGTTTTACGTTATTCTTTAGGCAAGTTTTAATTCTCTAGGATACACCGGTGTTGTTAACGAGTAATATGAAACTGCCAATCAAGAGTGAGTGGTATGTTAAACCGGTGATCAAGGGCTCGCCCTCGAAATCCGAGAAGTGTTTGGTTACGAGTCTGCCGTTCCGACCCCAAATCGGAACGGCAATTCATTTCCCCCCTTCACGCTGAAACCCGTGCTCAAGCCGCAATGGTCGGGGGCAGGCGATTTCTGCGTTGTCCAGCTATGGATCCACATGGCCTGTCCCAAGGAGGGGTTTCGGGTTTTCTTGTCTCCGGTCGCGGCGACATGCACGGGCGGATGCGGGTAATTGTCCGGATTGACACCTCACAAAAAGACCAAAAGGTCTTGATTACAAAGCGATTTTTATCCTTTCCGCATGTTCAGCAATCAGGTCGAAATCACCCATTTTACCAGGTGGGCGCATCGACACCCCGTCATGACGCGGCAGGACGTGAAAATGCAGGTGGAAAACCTCCTGCCCGCCTGCGGTTTCGTTGAATTGTTGAATGGTTACACCGTCCGCGTCGAAGGCTTTCATCACTGCACGAGCCATCTTTTGAACGGTGTTCATGACCGCCGCCAGTTGGTCGGGCGTGGCATCCAGCACATTGCGGCAGGGTGTTTTGGGGATCACCAGCAAATGCCCATCAGCGCGCGGCATGATGTCCATGAAGGCCAATGTTTCGACGTCTTCGTAAACTTTTGACGAGGGTATCTCGCCGCGCAGAATTTTGGCGAAGATGTTGTCGGGATCATAATCCATGGTTGGCCATCCGTTCCTTGAGGGGCTTTTGACCGAGTTGTGGTCCACCCGCCCTGCGGGGTCAAGTCGGGGGATTGAAGGGGGAAATGTACAAATTGTACCGGGTTTTCAGAGGCCGTTGTTCGTTTTGTACAATTGGATTTGGCTTGAGATCGCATAGATCGAGACAGATGCAGGACGTTCCCGACAGGTGATGTCCGCCTACGCAGCAGAGTACAGGTTTCGCATTTCTTAATGAGACGAAAACTGGTTAAGTTCTTCAATACTTCATCAAGCTCAAGTCAAAGGTTCGCATTGCGAGTATTTGCGGTCAACTGAGTGTTCCCGAGTGTTGGTGTTTGCTGCCCGCTGACCGTTAGGCAAGACAGTGGTTTCGTCTCTGCATGATTGATATTCTAGGCGGGGTGAAAATTTGGAGAAGAACATGCTTTCCAGACGGGATTTTCTTGGCTCAACAGCGGCGAGCCTCATGTTCGCGACAGCCGGCAACCGAGCTGCGGCGCAGGTTTCGGAATTTCGGCAAGTTCTGTTGACTACGGACGGGCTCGGCCTTGCGGCACTGGTCAAGTCCGGAGACATAACGCCATCAGAGCTTTGCGACGCTGCCGTCGAAGCCGCCTTGGCGCTTGATCAGAGTCTCAATGCGATCACAACGCCGATGTACGAAGAGGCGAGAGACAAGGCCGTGGACATGCGACGGCAAGGACCGTTTGCCGGGGTTCCGTTTGTGGTGAAGGATAACCTCGATATTGCAGGGCAATACACGACCCATGGCTCGCGCGTATATCGCGACAATCACCGACCAAGGTCCGCGCCGCTGGCACTGGCCCAAGAGGCAGCCGGGCTGAACCTGATCGGAAAGAGCAATATGCCAGAGGTCGGAGCACTTCCGGTCACGGAAGGTCAACTGCTCGGACCGTGCCGCAACCCGTGGAACCTCGATCACTCCTCCGGAGGCTCAAGCGGAGGGTCCGCGGCTGCGGTCGCGGCAGGTATCGTACCGCTCGCCCATGCCAGCGACGGCGGCGGGTCCATCCGTATTCCTGCATCCTGTTGTGGTGTCTTCGGATTGAAGCCAAGCCGTCACCGTATGTTGTGGGGATCGAGTGATCAGACCACCTATGCTGCCGACAATTGCGTCAGCCGCTCCGTGCGAGACAGCGCGGTGCTTTTCGCCTTGGGGCAGGACCGGTCACCGAATGCACCGCACAGACCAATCCCGTTGATTTCTGGCCCGTCCACCAACCGGCTGAAAATCGGATTTGACCTCCGCAATTATTACGGCGACCTGCCAGATCCCGAGGTGCAGCGCGTCATCGAAGAAATGGCGCAACTCTGCGAAGACCTTGGTCATAGCGTGATTGAAACGCAAAGCCCGGTGGACGATGAGTTCGAGCTTCGCTTCAACCAGATCTTCGGGTTCCGCATGGTGGGCCTCGCCGACGCGGCGACGGCCAAGGCGGGCCGACCGCCGGAGGAAACGGGACTGCTTGACGCGTTCGTCCGCGACTGGGCCGCCTTCGCGCGCAACTTCACTCATGAAGATCAGGAAGCAGCCAGCGCATATATGCTGGATCTGGGCACCAGATATGGCGCATGGCTGTCCGCGTTTGATGTGTTTCTGTCACCGGTTACCCCGGGCACAGCACCGGTGATTGGCACGCTATTCGATGAAAGTGTCCCATTCGAGGAGATGTTCGCGCGTGTTGCGAGGTTCACGTCCTACACCCCGATTCAGAACGCGCTTGGATTGCCAGGAATGTCCGTGCCCGCAGGCCTGACCCGTGAAGGTCTGCCTATTGGCAGCCATTTCGTTGCACCCGCCGGTCGCGAAGACACACTTTTCGAACTGGCCTACGAAATCGAACAGGCGAAACCATGGTGGGCCGACTGGGCGCCTGTGTCGGTGGCCAGTCTCTAGAGCTCCATGCAATAGCAATAAGTACGTTGAAATCGAGAACGCCCAAGGAGGCAGCGACCCCTTTGTGTTCTTAAGCTACCCTTCCCTGTCCTCGATCCTGCGGAGTGGGCCGACGGCAGGCGTTCACTCCTTTCCGGTCGGCTTTGAGCGCCGGTCCCATTGCGGGCGGCATGATGACAGGTACCAGATCCGCTGTATCGCCACCCCCCGAACGCTCAGATCCCGGCCTCTTGATCGTTCCTTTTCAAGGGGGGTGCGGCCATTTATCTTGATCCAGATCAAACTCGGCCATTGAAGGTCGCCCCTACGCATTCTAAAACCAGCAGGAATCCCGCGCGTTGGAGAGGTCCGGCTGCGCGGTGTAGTTGCAACAGGAGGCACCTATAATGGCAGACGCAGCCATTCATGGTCACGACCATGAAGACCAGCGCAGCTTTTTCCAGCGCTGGTTCATGTCGACCAACCACAAGGACATCGGGATTCTGTACCTGATCGTTTCGGCTCTGGCCGGTCTGATCTCGGTTCTGATGACCGTTTACATGCGGCTCGAGCTGATGCACCCCGGTGTTCAGTACATGTGCCTTGAAGGCTTCATGGCCGACCCGTGTACGCCCAACGGGCATTTGTGGAACGTGATGATCACCTATCACGGTGTTCTGATGATGTTCTTTGTTGTCATCCCTGCCCTGTTCGGCGGATTTGGCAACTATTTCATGCCGTTGCAGATCGGCGCGCCGGATATGGCGTTCCCGCGGATGAACAACCTGTCCTTCTGGCTTTATGTTGCCGGTACCTCGCTGGGCGTCGCCTCGCTGCTGAGCCCGGGTGGGAACGATCAGATGGGTTCGGGCGTGGGCTGGGTTCTGTACCCGCCGCTGTCCACGACCGAGGGCGGCATGTCCATGGACCTTGCGATCTTTGCCGTACACGTATCGGGCGCCTCCTCGATCCTCGGCGCGATCAACATGATCACCACCTTCCTGAACATGCGTGCCCCCGGCATGACCCTGTTCAAGGTGCCGCTGTTCAGCTGGTCGATCTTCGTCACCTCGTGGCTGATTCTGCTGTCGCTGCCGGTTCTGGCGGGCGCAATCACCATGTTGCTGATGGACCGCAACTTTGGCTTTACCTTCTTTGATCCGGCCGGTGGCGGCGATCCGATCCTGTATCAGCACATCCTGTGGTTCTTTGGCCACCCGGAAGTGTATATCGTGATCCTGCCCGGTTTCGGCATCATCAGCCATGTCATCGCGACCTTCTCGCGCAAGCCGATCTTTGGCTATCTGCCGATGGTCTGGGCGATTATCGCGATCGGTGTTCTGGGCTTTGTCGTGTGGGCGCACCACATGTACACCGTCGGCATGTCGCTGCGTCAGCAGGCCTATTTCATGCTGGCCACGATGGTCATCGCGGTTCCGACGGGCGTTAAGGTCTTCTCGTGGATCGCGACCATGTGGGGCGGTTCCATCGAGTTCAAGACACCGATGCTGTTTGCCTTCGGCTTCCTGTTCCTGTTCACCGTTGGCGGTGTGACCGGTGTGGTTCTGTCGCAGGCAGGCGTGGACCGTGCCTATCACGACACCTACTATGTGGTTGCGCATTTCCACTATGTGATGAGCTTGGGTGCCGTCTTTGCGATCTTTGCGGGGATGTATTTCTACTTCGCGAAAATGACCGGTCGCCAATATTCCGAGTTCTGGGGCAAGGTTCACTTCTGGATGTTCTTCATCGGCGCCAACCTGACCTTCTTCCCGCAGCACTTCCTGGGTCGTCAGGGCATGCCGCGCCGCTACATCGACTATCCCGAGGCGTTCGCGCAGTGGAACTATGTTTCGTCGATTGGTGCGTTCATCTCGTTCGCTTCGTTCCTGCTGTTCTTCGGCATCGTGATCTACGCCCTGCTGCGTGGCGCACGCGAGACCCGGCCCAACTACTGGAACGAGTATGCGGATACGCTGGAATGGACCCTGCCCACGCCGCCGCCCGAGCACACGTTCGAGCAGCTGCCCAAGCAGGAAGACTGGGACAAGGGCCACGCGCACTGATCCCGATCTGATCCAAAGAAACCCCGCCCAGGTGGCGGGGTTTTTCTTTGCCCTCACCTCGCGTTCGCCAAGTGCCCCGAAATCAGCTATGATGTGCGGACGGAACAGTCGGAGGGTCGGCAATGCCCGAGATCGACTTTTGGTATTCCATTGGCAGCACGTACAGCTTCCTGACCGTGATGCGTCTGGACGAATGGTGCGCCGAGCATGACGCCACGGTGAACTGGCGCCCGTTCAACGTGCGTACGGTGATGTCGGCCCAGCAGAATATTCCTTTTGCCGGAAAGCCTGTGAAATCGGCTTATATGTGGCGCGACATCGAACGCCGCTGTGCCAAGTACCACATCCACGCCAACCTGCCCGCGCCCTATCCGATTTCCAATCTGCCGCTGGCCAATCAGGTTGCGGTGCTTGGAATGATGGACGGCTGGGGCGTGACGTTCACCCAGACGCTTTATCGCATCTGGTTCGAAGAAGGGGTGGAAGCCGGTAGCGAAAGTGCACTGTCCGAGGCGCTTTTGCGGTGTCAGCAGGACCCCCGACTGACCCTGGCGCGCGCGCAAGGCGACGACATCGTCGCGGCCCTTGAGGCCGAGACGGAAACCGCCGTCAAACTGGGTGTTTTCGGCGCCCCCAGCTTTGTTGTCCGGCAAGAGGTGTTCTGGGGTGACGATCGTCTGGATGACGCCCTATCCTGGTCTCGGGTCGGCCACGTCGTCTGATCAAAACCCGTCGACATGAGGCCGCGCTGCGCTATGTTCGCGGTATGCCCTACACGTGGAATCAGACCTCGGAAACCGAACAGGAACTGCGGCTTTGGCCGCATAACTCGCTGCCTCCGCGAGGGGCGATGATCACGATATTGTCGGTGTTCCTGTTTGGCCTGATCCCACTGCTGGCCACGCTTGGTTCCGTGATCCTGTGGGGGCTGCTGCCGTTTCTGCTGATCACTGTGCTGGGGCTGTGGCTGGCCATCAAGACCAACTACCGCGCCCGCAGTGTTTTCGAGGTTCTGACCCTGTCGGGCACACATGCGCGGCTGGTGCACCACACCCCCGGCAAAGAGCAGCACGAATGGTCTTGCAACCGCTATTGGGCGCGACCGGCGATGCACGAGAAAGGCGGCCCGGTGCCGCATTATGTCACCCTTGTCGGAGACGGGCGCGAGGTCGAAATCGGGGCGTTTCTGTCCGAAGATGAACGGATCACGCTTTATGACGAGCTGGTCCTAAGACTGCGCGAGCCGGTCGCGCAGTAGCAATTCACAGGGCCTAGTGCCTCAGCAATCGCCGTTTGAGGCTGCGCACAGTTGATCCTTGACCATCGGGCCGACCTTGCCGAAATCCATCCGGCCGGTATAGCGCGTCTTCAACTCGCCCATCACCTTGCCCATATCGCGGATCGAACCCGCGCCGGTTGCCGTGATGGCGGTTTGAATGGCCCTGCTGACCTCATCGTCATCCAGCTGTTTGGGTAGAAATTCCTCGATCACCTCGACTTCGCGAATCTCGCGTTCGGCCAGATCCAGGCGACCGCCCTCTTCGTAGGCGCGTGCGCTTTCCTTGCGCTGCTTGGTCATTTTTCCAAGGATTTCAAGAACCTCTGCGTCACTGCATCCCTTTGCTTCTTCATTGTCGGACGCACGTGCCGCGATGTCGCGGTCTTTGATGGCGGCGTTGATCAACCGCAGCGTCGACAGACGCTCGGCTGCTTTGTCTTTCATTGCTTGCTTCAGGGCTGCATTCACCCGTGATCGCATATCCATTTGGCTTGTCCATCCCCATGACAAAGGAACCCCGACCATATCGAAACAAAAAGCCTGACACAACCGGGGGTGAATACAGTTAACCCATTGAAAAACAACAATAGCCTAAAAATTGAACAGACTTGACCCAGACGCGCAACCCCCTTAGGTATGCGCCGATTTACCCTACAGGAGAGTCGCGCCATGGCCCCGAATGCCCCGTCCAAGCCCACCGCATGTCTGGCTTTGGCCGATGGAACCCTGTTTTACGGCGCAGGCTTCGGTGCGACCGGGCAAACTGTGGCCGAGCTGTGCTTTAACACGGCGATGACCGGATATCAGGAGATCATGACCGACCCGTCTTATGCCGGGCAGATCGTGACCTTTACATTCCCTCATATCGGCAATGTCGGTGTGAACCCCGAGGATGACGAAACCAGTGATCCGGTCGCGGCAGGCATGGTTGTGAAATGGGATCCGACCGAGCCATCAAACTGGCGCTCGACCGAGGAACTCAAGGGCTGGCTGGCGCGCCGAGGGCGCATCGCCATCGGTGGTGTCGATACCCGCCGCCTGACCCGTGCCATCCGGCAGCAGGGCGCCCCGCATGTGGCGCTGGCCCATGATCCCGAGGGAAACTTCGACATTGGGGCGCTGGTGGCTGCCGCGCGCGGCTTTGCCGGGCTGGAGGGCATGGACCTGGCCAAGGATGTCACCTGCGCACAAAGCTATCGCTGGGATGAGATGCGGTGGGCCTGGCCGGATGGGTACCAGCGTCAGAAGGCCCCCGCCCACAAGGTTGTTGCCATTGACTATGGCGCCAAGCGCAACATCCTGCGCTGCCTTGCATCCGCTGGATGTGACGTTACCGTTCTGCCCGCGACTGCGACCGCAGCCGACGTGCTGGCACATCAGCCTGACGGTGTGTTCCTGTCGAACGGTCCCGGCGATCCGGCAGCAACAGGCGAATACGCTGTTCCAATGATCAAAGAGATTCTGGAGACGACAGACCTGCCTGTGTTCGGCATCTGCCTTGGACACCAGATGCTGGCGCTGGCGCTGGGTGGTCAGACGGTCAAGATGAACCACGGCCACCATGGCGCGAACCACCCGGTCAAGGATCTGGACACCGGCAGGGTCGAGATCACCTCGATGAACCACGGTTTTGCCGTCGATGCGCAATCCCTGCCCGATGGCGTCGTGGAAACTCACCGGTCGCTGTTTGACGGCTCAAACTGCGGTATCCGCATGGCGGACCGGCCGGTCTATTCGGTGCAGTACCACCCCGAGGCATCGCCCGGACCGCAGGACAGTTTCTATCTGTTCGAGCGCTTCGCCGAGGCGATGGAAAAGAAAAAAATACAGGCATAACTGCTTGTCTGTGAAGTGTTAACCGGGCGTTAACCTTGTTCGAACAACCCTGAGCGCAGGTAACTGCGCCAGGGTTTTGTTATGGCTGAGCTTGATCTTCTGGATTTCACGTCCGCCGCACCGATCCCTGCGCCCGGGTATCGGAAACCACTGGGCACCTGCCTGCTGGAAACCGGAACCATCACCCGATCCCAGCTGGACCATGCGCTAAGCCAGCAAACCAGACAGAACGCTCCGCTGGGAGAGATACTGGTCGGCGAAGGCTATGCCACCCGGCAGGACGTGTTGAGCGCGCTGTCCGCGCAATCCGGCTGGCAGATTGCAGATCTTGAACAAATCCCGCCGATGCCGGAACTGAGCGGGCTGATGCCGGTCGACTTCTGGCTGCAACACAATGTCATCCCCTGGATGCGGATTGGCCCCCTTGTTCTGGTGGCCACGGCCCGGCCCGACCGGTTCGCAACCGTGACCGCCGAAATGCGCGAATGCGATTATGCCGTGATCCCGGTGCTGGCGGCCCCTGATCAGATCGACCGCACGATTGCGCGGCAGTTTTCGGGGTCTTTGGCCAGATCGGCGGAAACGCGGGTTGATCCCGCGCAAAGCTGCCGCAACTGGACCCTTAGGTCGCGCGTAGGGCCGTCGGTGGCCCTGTTGTGTGTGCTGGGGCTGTTTGCCTTGTTCCCGGCGTTTGGCCTGCTGGCGATGCTGGGCATGGCTGTGGGAACTCTGGTGCTTTTTGCAGTCTTTCGGACGGTTGGCACGCTGGCTTATCTTTGGCATCGTCTGAGAACGCAGCCGGACCACACCGAAGCTGCCATCACATTGCGGCAGCCCTGCGTGTCGATCATGGTGCCATTGTACAAGGAGCGCGAGATTGCAAACGCTCTGGTGCACAGGCTACAGCGGCTGACCTATCCCAAGGCGTTTCTGGATGTCATCCTTGTGCTTGAGGAAAAGGATGACGTGACGCGCAATGCCCTTGCGCAGGTGAGCCTGCCCAGTTGGATGCGCATCGTCGAGGCGCCCGAGCTGAACGGGCTGACCACCAAGCCGCGCGCCATGAATTACACGCTGGATTTCTGCCGGGGCGACTTCGTCGGCGTCTGGGACGCGGAAGACGCCCCACAACCGGATCAGATTGAGCGTGTGGTGGCGCATTTCACCCAGGCCGCGCCGGATGTTGTGTGCCTGCAAGGGGTTCTGGATTACTACAACCCGCGCAGCAACTGGCGGTCGCGCTGCTTTACCATCGAATACAACAGCTGGTTCCGCGTGATCCTGCCGGGGATCGCCCGCATGCGGCTGGTGGTGCCGCTTGGGGGCACCACGTTCTTTTTCCGTCGCGACAAACTGTTGGAACTGGGCGGCTGGGATGCCCACAATGTCACCGAGGACGCTGATCTGGGCGTAAGGCTGTGCCGGGCCGGGTACCGGACCGAAATGGTGGATACCACAACATATGAGGAGGCGAATTTCCGGGCCTGGCCCTGGGTCAAACAGCGCTCGCGCTGGCTCAAGGGGTTCATGGTCACGTATCTGGTGCATATGCGCAGCCCGCGAAAACTGTGGCGTGACCTTGGTGCCGTTAAATTTCTGGGCCTTCAGGCGTTCTTTTTGGGCACGTTGGGGCAATTTCTGCTGGCACCCATTCTCTGGGTATTCTGGCTGTCAAGCCTGGGGTTGGCCAATCCGATGGGGAATATTCTGCCGCATTCCATCTCAACCGCGCTGATCGGGCTGTTTCTGGTGGCAGAGGGGCTGAGTATCGGTGTTGGTCTGATCGCCGTATCCGCGCGTGAGCGGCGGTTTCTTTTGCCTTGGGTTCCGACGATGTTTCTGTATTTCCCGCTAGGCGTGATTGCCGGTTACAAGGCGTTGTGGGAATTGGCGACCAACCCGTTTTTCTGGGACAAGACCCAGCACGGACAGGCCAGCGAAGACGAGCCGCTGACCTGATAATCACTTGTCGCGGCGACTTGCGTCCTGTTTCAGGCGCGTCATGAACGCGATCGAGATATGATCCTTGAGCGCCCGCCCCGCCGCCTCTTCATCGCGCGCGGCAATGGCTTCGACGATGCCTTTATGTTCGCTCTGGGCAATCTCTCCGCGCCCCTGCACGGCCAGCGACGTGGTCGCCATCAAGGCCATAGTCCGGTGCACCAGATCAAGCTGCTGGACAAGGTAGCGGTTGTGCGAGGCCAGATGGATCTGTTCGTGAAAGCGCCGGTTGGCACGTGACAGCGCCATCGGATCGCCCACCAGCTTGTCATCTTCGAGAACCATGTCCTGAAGAACCCTGATCTCTTCTTCGGTGGCGTGTTTGGCAGCCAGCCGCGCGGCGAGCCCTTCCAGTTCGCGGCGCACGATATAAAGCTCGGCCATCTGGTTGTGGTCCAGCGACGCCACGATCAGTGACCGACCGTCCCGTTCCAGCAGAGACTGGGTTTCCAGGCGTTGCAACGCTTCGCGGATCGGGGTGCGCGACACCCCGAACCGTTCTGCCAGCTCGCTTTCCACCAGACGATCGCCGGGCTTGTAGACGCCGACATCAATGGCTTCGAGTATCAGGCTATAGGCATCCTTGGTGGGGGATCGGGTCTGGCTCATGGGGTATTCTGTCTCCTCGTTCGGACATGTCTATCCGTCTCTGGGGGCAGCAATCAAGTACGGCATTGAAATCACCCGGCCCGCGCCCTAAACCCAAGCCATGGTCAAACCGTCCTTCAGTCATGTCACGCAATGGGTGTTCGATCTGGACAACACCCTGTATCCGCCGCATATGCAGCTGTTCGATCAGATTGAAGTTCTGATGACGGATTATGTGGTGCAAGCCATCGGCGTGGACCGGGCCGAGGCCGACAGGCTGCGCGGGCAATACTGGCGCAAATACGGCACCACGCTGGCCGGGTTGATGGCCGAACATGATCTGGACCCCGAGCCCTATCTGCACGCGGTGCATCAGGTGGACATGAGCCATATGGACCCGGATGCAGAGCTGGCCGATCACATTCGCGCCCTGCCCGGACGGCGCATCGTCTACACCAATGGCAGCGCGCCCTACGCCGAGCGGGTCTTGCAGGCGCGCGGGCTTTCGGGGCTGTTTGATGCAATCTATGGCGTCGAACATGCCGGGTATCGGCCCAAGCCCGAGAAAGCCGCCTTTGAAGCCATCTTTGCACAGGATGGCATTCAGGCTGACAAGGCCGCGATGTTCGAGGACGACCCGCGTAATCTGGCCGCCCCGCATGAGATGGGAATGCGCACGGTTCATGTCGCCCCGGACCCGCATGAGGCCGATCACATCCACCATCACACGGACGATCTGACCGCATTTCTGGCCCGCCTGCGGTAGCCTGTCACACTGCGACGATCCGTACGTTCTGCACCCGCATGCGCAGCCCTATATGCGCTGGAGCGACGAACAGAACGGAGAAGCCCCATGAGCGCGATCGATATGCCCGGACGCCTGCCGGTTTGGCAGCGCCTTTTCTTTGCAATTCCGGTTTTCGGGTGGCTGGCCCGCGACGCGGCCAACGGCAAGGCGGAGGACCTGTATTACACCGTCGGCGCGGTCCTCAGCATGTGGGGCTGTTCCGCCATGGTGTTTGGTCTTCCCGGCCTTTACATCCCTGCCCTGATGATGGTGCCGGTGATGTTCCTGGTCCTGATCCTGATCTCGCGCGGCTGAGATACGGGACAGGATGTCACTTGGCGCAGGGGGTGGAACCGAACTAGGGTCTGCCCGAGATGATGAGAGGCGCCATGACTGACAGTTGTGACATCCTGATTTCCGGCGGTGGAATCGCCGGTCTGACCGCAGCGGCGGCGTTTGGAACCGCCGGGTTTGACGTGGTGTGCGTAGATCCCGCGCCACCGATCACCGAACGGGATGTGGACGGGTCCGACCTGCGCACCACCGCCTTTCTGCAACCTGCGCGCGGCCTGCTGGAGCAATGCGGCCTGTGGGCGCGGCTGGATGCCCATGCGGCCCCCTTGCAGATCATGCGTATTGTCGATGCCGGGGGGGACGTGCCCGAACCCCGCGTCGTACGCGATTTCAACGCCGCTGACATTTCCGAGCAACCGTTTGGCTGGAACCTGCCCAACTGGCTGTTGCGCCGGGAAATGGTCGCGCGGCTGGCAGAGCTGCCGAATGTCGATTTCCGCCCCGGCACCGGCACCGTCAGCCTGTTCACCCGCACTGCCGAAGCCCGCGTTGGCCTGAGCGACGGCAGCCGCATCCGCTGCAAGCTGGTGCTGGCCGCAGATGGGTGCAACTCTCCCATGCGCGCGGCCGCCGGTATCAAAGTGCATACAACGCGGTATGGGCAGAAAGCGCTGGCGTTCGCGGTGACGCATCCCGTACCGCACGAGAATGTCTCGACCGAGATACACAGGTCTGGCGGGCCGTTCACATTGGTTCCGCTGCCCGATTGGCAGGGGCAGCCCTCGTCCGCCATTGTCTGGATGGAACGCGGGCCAAATGCCGTTGACCTTTTGACCCTTGATGCCGAAGCGTTTGAGACTGCGATGACAGAACGGTCCTGTGGCCTGTTTGGCCCCTTGAAGCTGGCATCGCGCCGGACCATCTGGCCGATCATCAGCCAGTCCGCGGAACGGCTGGCGGGTGAGCGCATTGCCCTGATGGCCGAGGCCGCGCATGTGGTGCCGCCGATCGGCGCGCAGGGGCTGAACATGTCATTGGGCGATCTGCGCTGCCTGCTGGATCTGGCGCAATCCCAGCCCGAAGGTCTGGGCGACGCGCAGATGCTGGACGCATATCACAAGGCGCGCCACACCGAGATCGAGATGCGGGTCAAAGGGATCGACCTGCTGAACCGCGCCTCGATGATCGAGGCGCGCCCGCTGCGGGATGCGCGCGCAATGGGGCTGAGCGCGCTTTATTCTCTGCCCCCTGTGCGCAAGACGCTGATGCAGATGGGCCTTGGCGTTCGCTAAGGCCCGGCCTGTTTACAGAACCTGATCCAGCACGCGTTTCAGGCGCGCGATGGTGGCGTCTACATCATAAAGCTTGTCCAATCCGAACAGGCCCAGACGGAAGGTGCTGAAGCCTTCGGGTTCGTCACATTGCAGCGGCACCCCGGCGGCAATCTGCATCCCCAGAGCGGCAAATTTCTTGCCGTTCTGGATTTCGGGGTCCGAGGTGTAGCTGACCACAACGCCGGGTGCGCCGAAACCGTCAGCCGCCACCGAGACAATGCCATACTCCTTCAACATCGCCCGCACGCCGTCGCCCAATGCCCATTGCGCCTTGCGCAGCTTTTCGAACCCGTATCCCCTGGTTTCTGCCATGGTGTCGCGGAAAGCCAGCAGCGCATCGGTGGGCATCGTGGCGTGATAGGCGTGACCGCCATTTTCATAGGCCTGCATGATCTGGCGCCACTTCTTCAGGTCGATGGCGAAACTGTCCGAGCTTGTCTGTTCCAGACGCGCCTCGCCCCGTTCGGACAGCATGACCAGACCGGCACAAGGCGATGCGCTCCAGCCCTTTTGCGGGGCCGAGATCAGGACGTCGACGCCGGTGGCTTTCATATCCACCCAGGCACACCCGGATGCGATGCAATCCAGTACCATCAACGCACCCACCTCATGCGCCGCGCTGGCCAGGGCGGTCACATAGTCATCCGGCAGGATGACACCTGCCGCCGTTTCAACATGCGGTGCGAACACAACACCGGGTTTCTGTTCGCGAATCGTTGCGACGACCTCGTCAATCGGTGCGGGCGCAAAGGGGGACGGGCTGGTATTGCCGGTCTCGCGCGCCTTCATCACGGTGGTCGAGCTGGTCAGGGCGCCGCTTTCGATGATCTGGCTCCAGCGGTATGAAAACCACCCGTTCCGAACCACAAGGACTTCCGCCCCGCGCGCGAATTGCCGGGCGACCGCTTCCATCGCATAGGTGCCACCGCCCGGAATGACGGCCACCCCGTCTGCCTTGTACACCTCTTTCAGCATGGCAGAGATGTCGCGCATTACCCCCTGAAACTTTTGGGACATATGGTTCAGCGAGCGATCGGTGAATACGACCGAGAATTCTTCGAGCCCGTTCGGGTCAACGTTTTTCAGCAAGGCAGGCATATGGCGTCCTTTCAATATCGTGAGTGCAGTCTTGGTCTCTTTACCTTGGCCAGTAAAGCCATTTCGCGACAAATAGTGACGCCACGGAATGCGGGTAAAATCGGCCTGTTTGGTGCTGTAGGACGCTGGGAACACAAGAAAATGACGCCAACCAGTGTCACTTCCCCTTTACACTTCTGCTTGCTTCTGAACAGATGCGCACACTTTTTACTTGAAGGGATATTTTTCCTGTGACGATTCATAAGCGTATTAACTTCCAGTCCGTTCGAGATGAAGTAAAACGACGTATTGAAAGCCGCGTGTGGCCTCAGGGATCTTTGCTACCGACCGAAACGCAACTGGCGGAAGAATTCAATTGCGCCCGCGCGACGGTGAACCGCGCCCTCAGGGAACTGGCCGATCAGGGTTTCATCGAACGCAAGCGCAAAAGCGGTACGCGGGTCAAGAAAGAACCCAGCAAACACGCCAAGCTGGAATTCTCGCTGGCGCGACAGATGGTCGAAAGCCAGAATGCCGCCTATCGCTATGCGCTGGTGGAACGGACTGTCGAGGCCTGCCCCCGCTGGCTGTCCTCTCAGCTTGATGTCCCCGCCGAGACGCGGGTTCTGCATGTCGTTTGCATGCATTACGCGGACAACCGCCCGTTCCAGCTTGAAGAGCGCTGGATCAATATCGGAACCGTCCCCGATGTGGAAAAGGCCGACCTGACCCAGCAAGGACCGCATGAGTGGCTGTTGAATGCCGCTCCGTTCAACGATGCCGAGGTTGCGTTCTGCGCGATTTCCGCTGATGCAAGGCTGGCGGAATTCATGGGAACCACGGCGGGCGCGCCGATGATCCAGATGGAGCGCACCACATGGAAAGAAGACAAACCGATTACGTTTGCCCGCCTGACCCATCATCCCGGATATTACATCCGCACCAGATACTAAGGCAGGTCACCCAATCGGTCCCGGCAGCCGTTCCTCGCTCAGCAGAACATTCGCTTCGACATCGCCTGCGCCGGGCAGCGTCATGATCCGGCGCCGCAACACGCGTTCGAAATCGGACAGGTCCCGCGCCACGACGCGCAAACGGTAGTCGTACAGACCCAGAACATGCTCGACAGTCTGAACTTCAGGGATGGCGCTGACGGCGCGTTCGAAATCCTCAAGGCTGATCTGGCCCTTGCGCGCCAGCTTGACCCCCAGAAACACGGTCACGCCAAAGCCGAGCGCCTCGGCATTCAGGCGCAACCTTCGGCCCTTGATGATCCCGGCGTCCTCCAACCTGCGGATACGCCGCCAGGTGGCGGGTTGAGACAGATTGAACCTCCGACCCAGGGCACCCGCGCTTTGGGTGGCGTCCTGTTGCAGCGCACGCAGCAGACGGCGGTCAATCTCGTCCAACTCGATCATACCGGCAACACCTCGTCCCGCTTGACTCGCGCGATATGCATCAGCGCTTCGATATCGGCGATATGCGGCAGGGTCAGGATCCGGTCCCGATAAAGCTGCTGATAGTGCTTCATATCCCGCGCTATGACCGACAGGCGGACATCCACCCGGCCCAGAAAGGTCTGGATTTCGATCACCTCGGCCACGTTGCGGGCCTCTTCCATAAACTCGTCAAAGGCGCGGGCCTGTGTCTTGTCCAAGGTGATCCGAAGCGACACTTCGACAGCATAGCCCATTGCGGCCCAGTCGATCACCGCCTCCTGCCCTTCGATGATCCCGGCCGCCTGCATCTTTTCCAGCCTGCGCCAACAGACGCCAGCGCTGATCCGGCACAGATCGGCAAGTTCCGCGGTGGTCAGGCTTGGGTTGGCCTGAAAATGGCGCAAAATGCGCCGGTCGATATCGTCAAGCATGATTTTTTCGGTATTTCCCGTTTCCAAGAATTATTCTTCATCTTTTTCACAAATACTCAAGCCCAACCCTATCGCCAATCGGACGCCCGGCAGGTAGAACCGCCCCAACCAAACCAGAAAGGACCGGCAAAATGCGCGTCTATTACGATCGCGATTGCGACATCAACCTGATCAAAGACAAGAAAGTGGCTATCCTGGGCTATGGCAGCCAGGGTCACGCCCACGCGCTGAACCTGCGCGACTCGGGCGCCAAGAACCTGGTCATCGCCCTGCGCGAAGGCTCGCCCTCGGCCAAGAAAGCCGAAGCAGAAGGTCTGGAAGTGATGGGCATTGCCGAAGCGGCTGCCTGGTGCGACGTCATCATGTTCACCATGCCCGACGAATTGCAGGCCGAAACCTACAAGAAATACGTTCATGACAACATCAAGCCGGGCGCGGCCATCGCCTTTGCCCACGGCCTGAACGTCCATTTCGGCCTGATCGAGCCGAAGGACGGCGTTGACGTCATCATGATGGCCCCCAAAGGCCCCGGTCACACCGTGCGTGGCGAATACACCAAAGGCGGCGGCGTGCCCTGCCTGGTCGCGGTTCACAACGATGCAACCGGCAAGGCGCTGGAAATCGGCCTGTCCTACTGCTCGGCCATCGGTGGCGGCCGTTCGGGCATCATCGAGACCAACTTCCGCGAAGAATGTGAAACCGACCTGTTCGGCGAACAGGCCGTTCTGTGCGGTGGTCTGGTCGAACTGATCCGCTGCGGCTTTGAAACTCTGGTCGAGGCCGGTTACGCACCCGAGATGGCCTATTTCGAATGTCTGCACGAAGTGAAGCTGATCGTTGACCTGATCTATGAAGGCGGCATCGCCAACATGGATTACTCGATCTCGAACACGGCCGAGTATGGCCAGTATGTCACCGGTCCGCGCATCCTGAAATACGACGAGACCAAAGCCCGCATGAAAGCGGTTCTGGACGACATCCAGCAGGGCAAATTCGTCCGTGACTTCATGCTGGAAAACGCCGTTGGCCAGCCGACCATCAAAGCGTCGCGCCGCGCCAATGACGAGCATATGATCGAAGAGACCGGCGCCAAGCTGCGCGGCATGATGCCGTGGATCTCGGCCGGCAAGATGGTCGACAAAGAAAAGAACTAAACCTGACCGATGTCAGGCAAAGGGCGGCCCAAGCGGTCGCCCTTTTTCATTTTAAGACCGCTTTGGCAAAGCATTCGCCCAGCACGAAATCCCATCCCGTATCGTAGCCGCCGCGCTTTTCGGGCGCTTCCCCTGCCCAGACGTCCCAGCCGGAATGCATCAGGGTGACTTTGGCCTGTCCCGAACCGCAATCCTCAAAACGCACATCGACGCGCGTTGGAGACACCCTGCTGGTGCCCGGATGCCAGGTGAATGCCACGGATTGGCCGGGATCAATTGCCAGCACCTGACCCCAGTCGGCACGGGTTCCGTCGAACATGACCTCATAGACCGCGCCACCGATCCGGGGTTCAATAACCACGTCCCTTGCCGGTTGCGCCTGCGATGCGGAAACCGCGTGGCTGTCCAGCGGCCACCATGTCCCGATGCGGTTGACGAAGATGTCGAAAGCGCGCGCAGCAGAGGCACTTACGACAATTGTCTTGACTATCGGGTCTGTCATGGCCTCTCTCCCGCTCTGTTCACCTCATCTGCAAAGCTGTTCATCACGTCGCTCCAGTAACGGTCGAGCCATCTGCGCAGCTCTGCCAGCCCCTCGGGGCGCACCGCATAGATCCGGCGCGTCCCTTTCGCGTGGCATGTCACCAGCCCAGCATCAGACAGCACCTTGAGATGTTGTGAGACGGCCGGTCGGCTTACCGGCAGCTTTGACGCAAGTTCGCCCACTGCCTGAGGCTGGCTGGCAACGGCTTCGAACACCTGCCTGCGGGTCGCATCGCCCAAAGCTGAAAATGTCATATCGTAAGTCATTGCTTACGGTAAGCAGAAACTAACATAAAGTCAAGATCGACCCGTGACACCGGCGCGCACGCGGGATAAGGGGATGGAATGGTTGAACAACCCACGAAACAGGACTGGAGCGGCGTTTTCACGCTGGGGCTTATTTGGGGCGGCACATTCATGGTCGTCGCGATGGCTTTGGAAGGCTATGGCCCGATTACCGTGGCGACATCGCGCACCACTTTGGGTGCGATGACATTGCTTGTCCTGATGCGGATCACCGGGCGCCGTATGCCGGTTTTGACACCCGCGCTGACAACATCAATCCTGCTGATTGGCGTGTTGTCGACTGCGGTGCCTTTCATGCTGCTCAGCTGGGGGCAGCAATATGTACCCTCGGCCTTTGCAGGGCTGTCCATGGCCGCAATTCCGCTGATGGTGCTGCCGCTGGCGCATTTCTTTTCCGATGAGCCGCTGAACCTGCGTCGGTTTCTGGGCGTATGCCTTGGGTTTTCCGGCGCATTGGTCCTGATCGGACCCGGTCTGGCAAAGCTGGGTCAAGGGACCGAGCCGCTGGCGCAGCTGGCCTGTATCTCTGCCGCCCTCTGCTATGCCTCGACATCGATTCTGACACGACGCTGCCCGCCGGTCGAGCCGCTGGCGCTGGCCGCGCTGACCCTGCTGGTCGGCGCTGTTCTGCTGGTGCCCATCATGCTGCTGGTCGAAGGTGTCCCTACTTGGCAGGGCAACCGCCCATCGCTGGCCCTGATTGTCCTTGGGCTGATCCCCACAGCTTTCGCCAATTTGCTGCGGGTTTCGATCACCCGCAGCGCCGGATCGGTGTTTTTGACGCTGGTGAATTATCAGGTGCCGATCTGGTCGATGGTGTTCGGGGCCTGGATCCTGTCCGAGGCCCTGCCCCTGCGGTTCTACGTCGCCCTGGCCCTGATCTTGACGGGCATGGCCATCAGCCAATGGTTCAGCCTGCGCAGGGTTCTGTTCGGGCGCTAGCCTGCGGCGGCTTCGACCTCGGCCACGATACTGTCGACGACCTGTACCAGCAGCGCGTCATCCTCGCATTCGGCCATAACGCGGATCAGCGGCTCGGTGCCGGATTTGCGGATCAGCAACCGGCCCTGCCCGTTCAGCCGCGCCTCGGCATCGGCAATGGCAGCTTTAACGCTTTGAACTTCAAGCGGAGTTTGACCGTTGGCATAGCGGACGTTCTTCAACAGCTGCGGCACGGTTTCGAACTGCTTGGACAGGTCCGAGGCTTTGCGACCAGACAGAACCATCTCGGCCAGGAAATGCAGGCCGGCCATCAGGCCGTCACCGGTGGTGGCATAATCGCTCATCACGATATGACCGGATTGTTCACCGCCCAGGTTGAAGCCGCCTTCGCGCATGCGCTCGACCACATAGCGGTCGCCGACAGCCGTGCGTTCCAGTCGCATGCCGTGTGACGAGAGGTGCCGTTCGAGCCCCAGATTGGACATCACCGTGGCCACAAGGGCATCGCCTTTCAACTGCCCGGATTTTTTCCAGGCCGTCGCTAGCAGCGCCATAAGCTGATCGCCATCGGCGATCTGACCGGTCTCGTCGACGATAACAACCCGATCCGCGTCGCCGTCCAGACAGACACCAACGTCAGCGCCATGCGCCACGACGGTTTCGGCGGCCAGTTGCGGCTTGGTCGATCCGCAGTTGAGGTTGATGTTCTTCCCATTGGGCGAAATCCCGATCGGGATCACGTCTGCACCCAGTTCCCAAAGAACCTCGGGCGCGGTGCGGTGGGCGGCGCCATTGGCACAGTCGATCACCACCTTGAGACCATCCAGACGCACATCGCGCGGCAGCGAGGATTTTACACGCTCGCCATATCTGAACCGGGCGTCATCAACACGACGCGCCCGTCCGATATTCTGGGCCTGAGCAGGCCGGACACCTTCGTCGATCAGCTTTTCGATGTCGATCTCGGCCTGATCGGACAGTTTATAACCGTCGGGGCCAAAGAACTTGATGCCGTTGTCCTCTGCCGGGTTGTGGCTGGCCGAGATCATGACACCCAGATCGGCCCGCATCGACCGCGTCATCAGGCCCACCGCAGGCGTCGGAACCGGTCCTAACAACAGCACATTCATTCCCGTTGACGTCAGACCGGCGGTCAGCGCGTTTTCCAGCATATAGCCGGACAGGCGTGTGTCCTTGCCGATGACGACCCGGTGCACACCGGTCGCATCACGCCGGAAATAGCGCCCCACCGCAGCCCCGATGCGCAACGCCATTTCCGCCGTCATCGGATGCGTGTTGGCCGTGCCCCGCACCCCGTCGGTTCCGAACAGCTTGCGCATTGGTGTCACTCCGTGATTTTCCGTGAGACCGGATTACCGGACAGCGGCCCATAGACGCAAGGCCTGAGCGGTCTCGGCGACGTCGTGAACGCGAATGATCTGCACGCCCTGAGACAATCCGGCCAAAGCCACAGCAATTGAACCCGGCGCGCGGGCAGTCTTGTCAGGCTCCCGTCCAATTGTTCCGATAAAGCCCTTGCGGGACACGCCCAGCAGGATCGGGCAGCCAAGCCCGTGAAACAGGCTGAGATTGCGCAGCAAGGTCAGGTTGTGATCCTCGGTCTTGCCGAAACCGATACCTGGATCGACGATGATCAGGTCGCGCCGAAGCCCCAAGTTTTCCAGCAGAGCGATCTGGGTTTCGAGGAAGTCATAAACATCCAGCAACACGTTGTCGTAGCTGGGGTTTTCCTGCATCGTGGCTGGATCACCCTGCATATGCATGACGCAGACCGGTGTGCCCTTGTCGGCGCAAAACGGTGCCAATTCGGGATCGAAAGTGAACCCCGAGACATCGTTGACCAGCCCCGCGCCCGCCGCACACGCCGCTTTGGCGACGCTGGCTTTGCGGGTGTCGATTGAAATCAGGGCATCCGTTTGTGCGCGAATCGGCTCGATCACCGGGCGGGTGCGGGCAATTTCCTGATCTGCCGGAATGAAATCCGCGCCCGGGCGCGTTGATTCCCCGCCAATATCCAGAATGGTGGCCCCATGCGCCACCATCCTTGCAGCGGTATCGCGGGCGGCCTCGACGGAACTGTGAACACCCCCGTCCGAGAAACTGTCAGGCGTGGTGTTGAGAATGCCCATGATGTGCGGCACCTGCATATCCAGCCCGGCGATGGGTGCGCGCGGGCGGGTCAACCGCTCCAGCGCCCCACCGGGAATATCCGATGCTGCCATGATCTGCGGTGCGGTATCGCGCCCAAGCGCTTCGACATGTGTAAACCACAGGGGCTGACCGGCCAAAGAATACGCGCCAGCGGGCCGGGTCTGGCCGTGCTGAACCAGCGGTCTGAAATAGATGCTCACAATTCGGCCTGATCCACGGCCACAGCCCGCAGGGGGGTTTTGGGCGTTTTCGGCAATTCGCCGCCGATGACCATCATTTCGCTGGCTTCAAAGGTCGCCGCAAACCATGCAGCCAAAGCCACGGCGTCGGAGGGCGCGGCGGACGGACCATCCACCGCGTCCAGCACGATCTTGGACGGGGCCCAGACACAGATCTGGCCGTTCTTCATGGCCCAGTCCAGTTCCGTCCGGGTTGAAACCACCTTGCAGCGGTGATCGCGCGCGGCCAGAACCCACGCGTTCTGCTCGATCGCCAGCAGGTCAATCCGGCGCTGTGTCATTGCGTGGCCGGTTTGCGGCGCAGCCAGGTCTGACGCCCCCACACACAGGATCAGCGGGCGCTGTCGGTTCTGCAACTGGTCGATCCACCCGGTCAGATTGTCCGACGCGATAGCGTCATTCGACAAGTAGACCAGACGGGGATGCGGGCGATCTTCCTCGGTCACGTCGTGATGAACCGAGTCTTTCCCCCGCACGATCTCGACCCCGAGAGCGCCTGGGCCGCGATCCAGTTTTTCGATGCGAACAAAGACCCTTACAGCCTGTGGTTCATGCAAGATACGTTCGGCTACACGCTCGGCCAGGGTTTCAAGCAGGTTCAGACGCTCGGCCGCGAGTTCATAGGCAATGGATTCCGTCACCCGGTCATAAGACAGGATGCGATCCACATCGTCGTCAATCGGGTCGGTCAGAGGCCGGACTTCGACCACGATATTGAAACAGATCCGCTGGGTTGTTCCCCGCTCGGCCTGAAACGCACCGATTTCAACCTCGACAATATGGTCGCGCAGGGAAATGCGGTCCAGCGGCCCTCGGGGCGAGGTCGCCTCGGACCGTTCGGTCGGGTGCGCAAATGCCAGTCGGATTTCAGAACTCATGGGTCCGGCCTTTTCGGCTTGTTGCAGGGCTTGCCCTCTATAGGCGTTGCAAGGGCCTATAACATTCAAACAAACGCCATTCCAACCGCCGAATGCGGCGTCAGGTAACGCGAAACCAGCTCATCATACCCGAAGCGGCATGTCCCAGCATATGGCAATGCAACAGCCAGTCCCCCGGATTATCCGCGACCAGAGCGATCTGGCGGGTTTGTCCGCGATCAACCAAAACAGTATCGCGCCACGGGCCAAGCGATCCGTCCGGCTGGATCAGTCGGAAGTGGTGACCGTGCAAATGCATGGCATGTGGAAAGACTGTTTCATTGACGAACTCGATCCTGTGAAGACCCCCGGTCCGGGCATCCAGAAACGGGTCGGACGGGCGTTCCGCATAACCGTTCAGGGCCCAGAACCGGCCCAACTGCGCCAGTTCCTGGCCTGGCAATTCTGTGTCCCCGATCCGGGCGCTATCCAGCCAGCGCATCGCCCCGCCTTGCAGGGACATCCGGTGCAATGGTGCGGATGAGACATCCTCGATGACTGGCAAAGGGTTGGGCGGCAACGCTGACACGCCTTGTCGCGGCGCAGGTGCGAGAGGTTCGTCAACATCAAACCGAACGATGCCAAAGGCACCATCGCGCTCAACACTCACCAGACTTGCCGTATCGCCCGCAGCCACGACATCCACAACAAGATCGATGCGTTGTGCGGGGGCGATTGGGAAAGCCCCAGACAATGGGATCGGCTTTTCCAGTGGCATACCGTCAAGAGCGACGATCCAACCAGACAACCCGTCAAGATTCAGGTCAAAAATCCGCGCGTTGGAGGCGTTGATCAGGCGTAGCCGGAGACGGTCGTTCTGTCGCGCCTCAACGCGCGGGTCAAGGGATCCGTTGACAGTGATGATATTCCCCAGCCGACCAGCATGGCTGAGATCATGGCCATTGTCGAAATCATCCGTGATCTGAGCGGTTTCCGGATCAAGCCGCCAGTCGTCCAGCATCAATACCAGATCCTGATCCACATCAGGGGCAGCAGTTTCTTCGACGATCAGCGGCCCGTAAAGCCCGCGCGCAACCTGTTCCATCGACTGGTTATGCGCATGGTACCAATAAGTCCCTGCGTCTGGAACGACGAAGGAGTAATCAAAGCTTGCGCCCGTCTCGACTGCGTCCTGCGTCAGGCCGGGCACGCCGTCCATGGCGTTTTCGATGCGAATTCCGTGCCAATGGACCGACGTGGCTTGCGGAAGCTGGTTCATCAGGGTGCGCTGGATGCGGTCGCCCTGCCTGACACGCAGTTCAACGCCCGGGACAGACCCGTCATATGTCCAGACTTCCGTTTCAGGATAACTTGCTGGCGCGATCGGGTGTTTGGCTACACGCGCATTAAGCGGTGCAAAACCCGCGCTGGCCACACGCGGCATCAGCAATGCTGCGGCGGCGGATTGCAAAAGGTGTCTGCGGTTTAAAATCATCACGGGCCTCCTGGCCCGCAATATAGGGTGCAACCTGCCCCACGCCAGCAAGCTTCCAGCGCGGGTGCGTCAATCAGTTGCTCGCTGTCCGGTAGTTGTGACGGTAAAAAACATGCACGCCGATTTTCGCGGTCTGTTTATAGACCCGCGACCAGGACGGGCGCACCGACGTCGTGTGATAGTGTGTTGCCCCTTCGGTCAACTCATCCGCCACGCCATCAATGGCTGCCCGCGCGACTTTCGCCACACGCTCATACGCCTTTTTCTCGTGGATGACTTCCTTGCGGCCATCGCAGGTATACGTGAACTGGCACTGGTATTTCTTGCCGGTCCCCTGATGGATCACCCCGCACAGGGAATCCGGGAAACGGCTGCTTTTGACCCGGTTCAGGATCACCTCGGCAACCGCGAACTGGCCGCGCACGCTTTCGCCGCGCGCCTCGAAGTACAGGGCTTCGGACAGGCATTTCCAGTTTTCACCACCGGAGGCCTTTGGTTGCTGGTCAAGCCAGTCTTTGGAGAAGGACACTTCGACAGGTTCAGCCGCCTTGCGGGGCTGGAACAGCTTGAAATAGTCCCGAAAACTTTGCGCTGGCAGCTCGCTGCGGGCGACAAGTTCTTGTTTTGCAGTATCAGTCGCTTCCTTCTCAGCGAAGGATGCACTCGGCAGAACGGTTGCCGCCACTGCGGCAACAGCCAATATGTAACGTAGCATCAGATAACCTCGCACAGGCACATCACGCGCCTTACCCTCCCCCGGCGGGCGCGACGAGGCTGATACCCCAGACTGACGCAAAGGTCCAGTATCTTGAAAAAAGCAAGTGGAAAATCGCCCGTAGCGAAAATATTTTTCGCCTACGAGTGACCGTATAACCCACTATTCCTTGGGGTTCGGCGCGGTGTCAACCCCCAAGTCTGGAGGAAATCGCCAGTTGAGCGGCAGCCAGCCGAGCGACCGGAACCCGGAACGGTGAGCATGACACATAGTCGAACCCAAGATCGCGGCAAATGGCGATTGATTCGGGGTTCCCGCCGTGTTCGCCACAGACCGAAAGGGTCACATCCGGCTTCGCGGCACGCCCGCGTTCCGCCCCGAGTTTCAGCAGCTCGCCCACCCCGTCCGGATCAAGGACATGGAACGGATCTTCGGTAAAGACCCCCTGCCGCACGTAAGCGGACATGAAACGACCGGCATCGTCGCGGGACAGGCCGTAGGTCATCTGCGTCAGGTCGTTCGTTCCAAAACTCATGAAAGCAGTCTGTGGCGCGATCTCTTCCGCGCGCAGACAGGCGCGTGGCGTTTCGACCATGACGCCCAGCCGATATTCGAACTTCTGCCCGCGTTCCGATTCAACGGCGGCGGCGACCGAGTCGATGCGGGATTTGACCAGTTCAACCTCGCGCTTGGCGGATACCAGCGGGATCATCACTTCGGGCACCACCGGAGCACCGTTTTTTCGGGCGTCAAGCGTGGCTTCAAAAATCGCGCGCGCCTGCATGTCGTAGATCTCGGGTACGGTGACACCCAGACGAACGCCGCGCAGGCCCAGCATGGGGTTGTATTCGGTCATCGCCTCAACCCGGCGTTCGACGTCGGACACGGGCAGGTCCAGCGCCTCGGCCAACTCCCGTTGCCCGGTGCGCGTTGTCGGCAGAAATTCATGCAAGGGTGGATCGAACAGGCGGATGCAGACAGGCTGACCTTCCATGATCCTGAACAGCTGAACGAAATCCTCGCGCTGCATCGGAAGCAGGCGTTCCAGCACCGCCGCCCTGCCCGCCGAGGTTTGCGCAAAGATCATTTCGCGCATCACGATCAGACGGCCGGGGTCAAAGAACATGTGTTCGGTCCGGCACAGACCGATCCCCTGGGCCTGAAAGTTCCGGGCCGTCTGCGCATCAGCCGGTGTGTCGGCATTGGCGCGGATTTCGATGTCACGCTCGGCATCGGCCCAGCCCATCAGTGTCTGGAAACAGTCATCCAACGCGGCCTCGAGCATGGCGGGCTGACCGGCCAGCACCTGACCCGAGCTGCCATCAATGGTGACAATATCGCCGGTTTTGAATACCCGGCCATCCGGTGCGGTCAGCATCTTGTCTTTCGTCTGAAACCGCATTTCCGAGGCCCCGACGATACAGGGCAGACCCAATCCGCGCCCGATCACGGCCGCGTGGCTGGTCATGCCGCCTTTTTCCGTCAGAACCGCAACGGCGGCGTGCATCCCGCGCACATCCTCGGGCGAGGTTTCCCGGCGCACCAGAACACATGCCTCGCCACGGGCGGCACTGGCCTGTGCTTCGGCCGAAGTAAACACGATCTTGCCGGTCGAGGCACCGGGGCTGGCACCAATGGCCGTGGTCAGCACATCGCGTTGCGCATCGGGGTGGACCTGACGGTGCAGTAGTTCGTTCAGCGCGTGCGGGTCGACACGCATCACCGCCTCTTGCGGCGGTATGATACCGTCTTCGGCAAGACGTACGGCAATGCGCATGGCCGCGCGGGCCGATCGCTGCACCCGGACACCATCGAGAATATGCACGGTGCCGTCCTGAATGACGAATTCGACCTGCATCTCTTCGCGCAGTTTCTCGCGCATCAGCGCGGCCTGAGCCTTGACCTCGGCGAAAGCATCTGGTGCGACCTCTTCCAGCGAGGGGCCGCGCGGGTCTTTTTCCAGAAACAGGGCTGCCACATCTTCACCCAGCGCATCGCGCCCCTGACTCTGGCTTAGATAGCGGCCGGTGATTTGTGGCATTCCGGTTGTGGAATCAACCAGTTGCAGAACGCCAGATCCGCATTCGCCTTTCCCGACGCCGGGGATCATCTCTTGGATGACCAACCCAAGCCCGGCATCTGCGGGTGCCCCCTTGGCCTGCCGCAGCAAGCGCGCGGACGTCCCGTCCCATGCACGCGCCATCGAGCGCAGAACACCGATCAGCTGTTCGCCCCTGTCCTGCGGAAAGACCTCGTCGGTTTCATCCTCGTAGGCGCGCAGCGAGTGGCGCAACCCCTCGCGGCCATCAGCTTCGATGTCATCGAACACATCCGCATCCAGCCGTGCCACGTGGATCGCATAGCTTTGAACGAACCGCAGATACAGAGCTGCGGCGGCCTCGGCGCCCATGGTGTCGGACAGGTCGACATAGCGCGCGTCGTTCATTCCGATATTGAGAACCGCGCCGGGGCCGCCCCAATCGGGGTCTTCGGAACTGGGTCGGACGCATAGCAAAGAGGTCGGCTCGAACTGTTCGAGGATCGCCGCAATATCCGGGATCGCCCCTTCTGCAATCTGGTGAACGGCATCAAATGACAGCGCAACGGTTCGGGGCACCGGCAGGTCCAGCCGGACCAGACGTTGCAGACATTTGGCCCGCCCGCCATGTGTATGGGCGGTGACAGGCGCGTCGGATGTAATGAGCGTTGTATTCGGATTATTCTGCACTGCAGCACCTTTTGGTTTGTCTGCAGCATAGGCGCTTGCGCCCTTCACGCAAGTGCGTTGTGGGCGCGCCTGCCAGTGCGCCCAGTCGTTTACCCTTCGATCCGGGTCAGATCGGCCACGCTGGAGCAGATCTGCCGGATCTGGCTGAGAAGGTTCAGCCGGTTGCGGCGAACAATGTCATTGTCGGTGTTGACCTGCACATCCTCAAAGAACGCATCCACCGGCCCGCGCAGCCCGGCCATGGCGGCCATGGCCGTGGGGAAATCTTCTGATTTCAGCGCGGGCTCGATTTGCGCCTGTGCTGCATCCAAAGCGGCAAACAATGCCTTTTCGCTGTCGGTTTCGGCGAATTTCACATCCGCACCGTAGGAATATTCCACCCCGTCCTTTTCTTCGGCCTGGGTCAGGATGTTGTTGGCGCGCTTGAAGCCCTGCACGAGGTTCTCGCCATCCTCGGTCGCGATCACCGCGTTCAGCGCGCGGGCGCGTTTGACCAGCAGATTGAGGTCATCATTGCCGTCCATCGCGATACAGGCATCGATGACGTCGTGACGGATGCCTTCGTCGCGGAGGAAGACCTTGAGGCGGTCGTGGAAGAAGGAAAGGAGATCGTCGGATGCGTCGGGGATCTTCTTTTCAAGGCTCAGGAAATCAGCGCCCGACACTTCGCCCAGCCTTTCCTTGACAGTCTGGAAGGCTGCGCCAAACACGCCGTGATCTGCGATTTCATCCAAAAGTTCGTCAACGTTTTCCGCCGCCAGCGCCTCGTTTGCAGCGCTTTCAGCACGCAGCAGCTGTCTGTCGAAAAACTGATCCAGATGCAGACGCAGGTCATTGTCGAGCACCAACCGGATAACCCCCAGCGCCGCACGGCGCAGGGCAAACGGGTCTTTCGAGCCAGTAGGCTTTTCATCAATCGCCCAGAACCCGGTCAGTGTATCCAGCTTGTCGGCCAATGCGACGGTCACCGACAGCGGAGCAGTGGGGACATCATCCGACGGCCCCAAAGGCGAGTAGTGCTCTTGCGCGACGGCGGCCACGGCGACATCTTCACCCGCCGCTTCGATGTAATACCGCCCCATAAGGCCCTGAAGTTCGGGGAATTCGTAGACCATTTCCGAGCTGAGGTCGGCCTTGGCCAGGCGCGCGGCTTTTTCGGCCTGATCGGCATCGGCTCCGGTCACAGGCGCCAGTTCGCGAGCCAGCGCGGCGATACGACCGATCCGGTCGGCCTGCGTTCCCAGTTTGTTGTGGAACGTGACGTTTCCCAGCGCGCGGGTCCATTGTGCAATGTCCGATTTGGCGATGCGCAGGTCGTTTTCCCAAAAGAACTTGGCATCTGCCAGACGGGCCGACAGCACTTTCTGATTGCCCGCTAGAATGGTCGCGCCATTGTCCGCGGTTTCGCGGTTCGCAACAGTGACGAACCGTTCAATCCGGCCCGTTTTGGGATTACGGACCGAGAAGAACTTTTGGTGTTCTTTCATCGAGGTTTGCAGCACCTCGGGCGGCAGGTCGAGGAATTCGTCGTCGATCCGCCCCATCAGGACAACCGGCCATTCGACCAGCCCGGCGACCTCGGCCAGCAGGCCCTTGTCTTCGACCAGTTCAAGACCGGCGGCAAAGGCCATGTTCTGGGCGTCGTTCCAGATGTGCCGGGCGCGTTCCTCGGGGGACAGGACGACAAAAGCCCGCTTCAGCTTGGCCGCGTAATCGTCGAAAGACGTGACCGAAAAGCGGTTGGGCGCCATAAAGCGGTGGCCTGCTGTGGTGTCGCCGGACGAAATGCCGTCGACATCCATTGGAACCACCTGCGCCCCGGCCTCATCCGTCAGAATGCACAGGATCGAATGCAGCGGACGCACCCAGCGCAAGCTGCCACTGCCCCAGCGCATGGACTTCGGCCAAGGGAAATTGCGGATGGTGGTTTCGAGCACTTCGGCAATGATCTCTGCCGCGGGGCGACCCGCCCTTTCGATGGTGGCGAAATAGATGGCCCCCTTGGGCGTTTTGCGTTCTTCCAGCTGATCACGGGTCAGGCCCGCGCCGCGCAGGAACCCTTCGATTGCCTTGTCGGGTGCGCCGACCTTTGGGCCCTTGCGTTCTTCCCGGATGGTGGGGCTTTTCGCCAGCAGCCCCTCGACCGCCAGCGTCAGGCGGCGGGGCGTGGTCAGGGCGGCTGCGCTTGCATAGGTCAGACCGGCCTCGACCAGACCATCGGTAATCCGCTTTTTCAGATCCTCGCCGGCACGGGCTTGCATCCGTGCGGGGATCTCTTCGGAGAACAGTTCGATCAGCAGGTCGGGCATTGTCGGTCCTTAGAAATTGACGATCGTCTGAATGACGATGGCATTGGCGATATCCACAAAAAAGGCGGATACAAGGGGCAGCACGATAAAGGCAATAGGCGATGGGCCATATCGCTTGGTCACGGCTGTCATATTTGCGATAGCGGTGGGTGTGGCCCCCAACGCAAAGCCGCCAAACCCGGCGGCCAGTACAGCAGCGCGATAGTTGGACCCCATGACCGGGAACAGCACCCAGAGGACGAAGAGCACCGCGAACACCGTCTGCGCTGTCATGATCACTGCAATGGCCATGCCCAGCTGCGCGATGGTCCAGAGTTGCAAGCTCATCAGCGACATTGCAAGAAACGCGCCCAGCGCAAATTCCGAAATCAGCGCCAGCGACGGTGTGCGCGACACTTTCGGAGCGCCGGGAAACAGCGCGTCCCGCAGATTGGCGATCACGATGCCCATGATCAGGCAGGGCACGAACAGCGGCAGCTTCAGCCCGGCGGCGGCAATTGATTCATTCAGCGCATACCCCGAGATGATCGCCAGGTTCAGGTGCAGCAGGACGCGCATGACGGTCAGATGATCGATGCTTGCGGAGTGCCCGTCATGCTCATCCGGCAATCCGACGCTGGGTTCTTCGTCAGGGCGGTCAGGCGTCAGGCCGCGCCGTTCGACCAACAGGCGCGCAATCGGTCCGCCAACCAGCGCAGCAAGGACCAATCCAAGGGTGGCGACTGCCACACCCAGTTCGGTCGCGCCGTCAAGGCCCGTTGCCTGCGCCACATCCGGCGCCCATGCAATTGCCGTTCCGTGCCCACCGATCAGGGCAGCCGATCCGAACAACACACCGGCCTGTGCTGGATAGCCGAAGATCGCCGCCCCAGCCGCGCCGATCACATTCTGAAAGACAATCGTCGCCAGAGTAAGAATCAAAAGCAAGATTAACGGCTTACCACCCGCAATGAGGTCAGACAGGCGGGCGTTCAGGCCGATCCCGGCAAAAAACAGGACCAGCAGGAAATCGCGGGCTGTCAGGCCAAAGGACAGTTCGATCCCGAATACCAGATAGAGCATCAGAACCACCAGCGAGGCCAGCAGGCCTCCTGTTACGGGTTCGGGGATGTTGAAATTGCGCAGGGTTGTCACACGTGCGTTGATCTCGGCCCCGATCAGATAGACCGCAAACCCCAGAGTGGCCGTCAGGAAATCGGGGATTTCTATGACATGGCCCACGATCTGCTCCTTCAGTTTTCCGGGCGCGGCGGGCATTCCTCGCCCACGACGGTACCGTCATAGGCTTTTTCACCACAATTGTTCAACGCGTGCCAGACATAGCCCTTGCCATCCGCGGTGATCGCCACAATCCGGTCGACGCCGAAATGGATGTTCTTCACCCCCATGAACGCCCGCGCCTGCCCGGATTCAAGCGCATCCGCCAAAGACACCGCATCGTAGCATTCAAACCATCCCGGTGCGGTCAGGGGTTCGGAGTTTTCGACAGGCACGTATCCAGCCATCTGGTCCGGCGACAATTCGGTTTCGAAGCAGGCACGATACCGGATCGGCGAACTGTCGGCGTCGATTGCCTGAAACCCGGAATAGGCGATGGGCTCGGGCACACCGCCCGAATCCGTAATCAGGGCAACGTCCTGCCCCGGTTGCGGTTCGACCTCATAATAATAGCCGTAGACCTGTAGATAATACATGCCGACGCCTGCCACGATGGCCGACAGCAGCAGAAGAATTGTCAGCAGTTTTCCCGTCATCTTTCAGGCCGCCTCTTTCAAGTTCTTGTAAAATAGGACAGGTTTCATCCGGGGACAGGCAGAAACGAGGTCAACACGATGGAATCCACCCTTGCCGTCGGATTTTTCGGCGCATTGTTTGCGATCATGAACCCGGTCACCAACCTGCCGGTGTTTCTGAGCGTCACTCAGGACCTGTCCGCCGCCGAACAACGCAAGATTGCGGTCAAAACAGCGGTTTACTGCCTGATCCTTGGCGGCGCCTTTGCCTTGGTCGGTAGTCAGGCGCTTGGCCTTTTTGGCATTAGTGTCAATCATCTGCGCGTCGCCGGTGGTCTGGTTGTCATGATGATCGGCCTTAACATGCTGAACGGACACGAAAGCACCTCTCATCACGGGACGAAGGGGGAAAAGGACGCTTACCCCGAACCGGATACCGTCGCCTTTTATCCGCTGGCCTTTCCCGTTTTGGTCGGCCCCGGCACGATCACCACGCTGATCCTGTATGCACACCAGATCAAGAAGCCCGTAGAAGCCATTGTTTATGCTGGTGTATTCCTTGCCATTGTTGGCCTGCTTCTGATCACGTTCTGGAACGCGGCCTGGCTGGCCCAACGCCTGTCCGACACCGCGCGCGTGATCATGAGCCGCTTTATGGGGATGATTCTGGCGGCTATCGCCGTCAGCATGATCGCGGACGGCCTGAAAGCCCTGTTGCCGGGGCTGGCCTGATCGCCTCATCCGGCGCTGAACCCGGCGGCCTCGGTCTGCACAAAGGCATCCGCGCATTGCTTGGCCAGCGCCCGCACGCGCCCGATATAGGCCTGCCGTTCGGTGACCGAGATCACGCCCCGTGCATCCAGCAGATTGAAGATGTGTGACGCCTTGATGCATTGGTCATAGGCCGGATGCGCCATGATAATACGCTTGCCGGTTTTCGGGTCGTCATGTGCCTGCGCCAGGATAGTGGCGCATTCAGCCTCGGCCTCTTCGAAATGGCGCAGCAGAACCTCGGTATTGGCCACGTCAAAGTTCCAGCGGGCGTATTCCTCTTCCGTCTGTTTGAAGATGTCGCCGTATTTCAGCGGGCTGGGCGATTGCGGATCGTTGAACGGCATGTCCATCACGTGGTCGATGCCCAGCACATACATCGCCAGACGCTCGAGCCCATAGGTCAGCTCGCCCGAGACAGGCGTGCAGTCATGGCCGCCGACCTGCTGGAAATAGGTGAACTGGCTGACTTCCATTCCGTCACACCAGACTTCCCAGCCAAGCCCCCAAGCGCCCAGCGTGGGGCTTTCCCAGTCGTCTTCGACAAAGCGGATATCATGCAGGTCCATGTCGATGCCGATGGCCTGAAGGCTGCCCAGATACAGCTCCTGCAAATCCGGCGGGCTGGGTTTGATCAGCACCTGATACTGGTAGTAATGCTGAAGCCGGTTGGGGTTTTCGCCATAGCGCCCATCCGTGGGACGGCGCGACGGTTGAACATAGGCTGCGGCCCATGCCTTGGACCCCAGCGCCCGCAAAGTGGTAGCGGGATGGAACGTCCCTGCCCCGACCTCCATGTCATAGGGTTGCAGAATCGCGCAGCCTTTCGAGGCCCAGTAGGACTGAAGCCTAAGGATGATTTCCTGAAATGAACGCGGTGCGCTGGTCGGTTCGGTCATGACATTCCCTCTGGGCGCCCCGTGCGCCCGGTTCCGGTCGGTTTGGCCCTTCCTATGCAAGGGGTCGAGGGGCGTCAACGGGGCTTTGGGCTGTGGCTGTATCTGCGCGGCCACACCACAAATTCCCCGCATTCACAGCATGGTATTTGGCAAATGAAATCGCGTATTCTGCACCTCAGTACAAACACCGCATAACACGGGCAGACTATGACACGCGTATTTTCAGCAATTCTTTTGTTTCTTCTGGTCGGCCTGCGCGCCGCGACCGCACAACAAGATCCCGGCGTCTGGGTTCAGGTCGAGGCGCAGCCCTCGCTGCGCGAAGCGCAGGACCGGGCGCAAGCCTATGCCAGCACCTTGCCCGACGTGAACGGGTTTCGGCTGAACAGCGGCTGGTATGCCATAGTCATTGGCCCCTATTCGCGCGGCGATGCCGAGCAGGTTTTGCGCGTATACCGGGCCGAGGGGCAGATCCCGCGTGACAGCTTTGTCGCGTTTTCAAGCGCGCTGGGGCAGCAATTCTGGCCGGTCGGCGAAAACGCGGTGAACCGCGACGTTGTTAGCGTGCTGACAGAACCGGCAGCACAGGCGGAAGAACCCGTGGCGGTTACGACCCCGCAGGATTCGGATGAAACCCGCGAACAGGCGTTGCAATCCGAGCGCCTTTTGACGGCGCTGGAACGGAAAGACCTACAAACAGCCCTGCAAGCGGCGGGTTTCTATAATTCGACTATCGATGGCGCTTTCGGTCAGGGAACCCGCCGGTCGATGGGCGATTGGCAGCGCTTCAATGGTTATGAGGCGACGGGCATTCTGACCACGGTGCAACGCAAGGCCCTGATAGATGAATACAACGCGCCGCTGATCTCGGCCGGGATAGAACGGTATTCCGATGACGCAGCCGGAATTGCGCTGGACATGCCGTTAGGTACAGTCAGCTTTGATCGCTATGAGGCGCCGTTCGTGCATTTCAAAAGCGCCTCGGACCTGAACGCCCAGGCCCTTTTGATCAGTCAGGAGGGTGACAAGAACACGCTGCGCGCCCTTTACGAGGTGATGCAGTCGCTTGAGATTGTTCCGCTGAACGGCCCGCGCGAGCTGGGTCGCGACCAGTTTACCCTTGAAGGGCGCGGCAATGGGATCGTGTCATTCACGCAGGCGCGGCTGGATGATGGAAAGATCAAGGGCTTTACACTCGTCTGGCCCGAAGGGGACGAAGCGCGCCGCCTGCGTGTTCTGGCTGCGATGGCGACCAGCCTGAGCACAACCGGCGCGGTTCTGGATGCCGCCGCCGGTGCGGATGCGGAACAGCGCATCGATCTGGTCTCGGGTCTTCAGATCCGCAAGCCCCGGTTGTCGCGGTCGGGCTTTTTCGCTGGTGCGGACGGCACGGTTCTGACGGTGTCCGAAGCCGCCGAAAGCTGCACCCGGATCACTCTGGAAGGGGATCAGGAGGTTCAGCTGGCGCTGACGGACCCGGAGCTTGGTGTTTCGGTTCTGCGTCCTGCAAAAGCTCTTGCCCCTATGAGTGTTGCTGCTTTCAGCACCACCCAACCGCGCATCCAGTCCGAAGTGGCCGTATCCGGCTTTTCCTACCAGGGGGCTTTGGGCGCACCGACGCTGACCTACGGCCAAATCGCGGATATCCGTGGCCTGAACGGCGAGACGGGTGTCAAACGGCTGGCGCTGAACGCACAGCCCGGCGATGCGGGCGGGCCGGTCTTCAACGACAGCGGCAACGTGGTTGGCATGCTGCTGCCCACACCGTCCGAGGGGCGCACCCTGCCCGCGTCAGTCAGCCTTGCGGCAACGGTCGAGCGGTTGACAGAAATCCTGACGAAAGCCGGTGTTTCCGGTCAGTCGAGCGAGGAAACCACCCGGATTTCCCCCAACGAGCTGAACCGGCGCGCGACCGGAATGACGGTTCTGGTGCATTGCTGGGATTGAACGCGCGCAGATATTGAAACCAGACATTGAAACATCAAAGCGCCGCATGAACCTGCGGCGCTTTTATTTGTTACAGAATGTCCGGGGTCACGTGGATCAAGGTCGGGACAGGTGCATCGAAAGCCGCGCGAACCGCGCTCTGCATCTCAGCCAGAGATGAAGGGGCTGAGGCGCGCGCGCCAAAAGCTTCGGCCAGCTTGCAGAAGTCCGGGTTATGCGCCACCACTGCATTGGGCGCGATCTGGCTGCGGACCATGCTGTCTTCGATTTCTTTCAGTTTGCCATTGTCCCACAGGATGATCGGCAGCGACAAACCCAGTTCGACCGCAACACCCAGTTCCTGCATCGTATAGTGGAACCCGTAATCCCCGGCGATAACCGCCGTTGGTTTGCCGCGCCGCGCCACCGCGCCGCCAATTCCGGCCGGTAGACCATAGCCCAGCGTTCCGAACCCGGTCGGATGGTGCCAGTGATGCGGATAGGCCATGTCCCACACCTCTTTCGCGACATAGGCGAATTGGGTCATGTCGGAATAGATCATGGTATCAGCGGGCATCGCGGCGCGCAGCGCATCGGCCACTGCTGCAATTCCGGGCCGTTCGGCATCCACCTCGGCCCGCCACCGGGCGCGGGTTTCGGATATTTCGTCGGGCGACCAGCCGGTTGCCGGTTTCAGGTTTTCGGTCGCCTGCCACAAGGCGCGGGCAAAGCTTTCGCTGTCGGTTTGCAGTTTGATCGCGGCGCGATGGTGGTCCGACAGGACTTCGGGATCAAGGTCAACGCGGATCAGCGTTGACGAATGCCCAAGGTCGCTGCGCCACAGATCGACCTCGCCCAATTCGGCGCCGACCGCGATGACCAGATCCGCCGAGGCGATAACCTCGGCGCTGCCGGGGCGCGGCAGCGACGCGCCGAAATCCAGCGGATAGTTTGCGCCCGGCAGCCCGCGCCCTGCGTATGTAGTAAAGCATGCAGCCCCAAGCTGTGTCAGAATCTGCCGCCAGTCGTTGGACTTGCAACCGCCCCCAAGAATGAACAGCGGCCTGCGCGCAAGGTTCAGCATCGAGACAACCGGCGATACGTCAGGCGGCAACGCCTTGGTGCGCAACGCAGGCTGGTTGGGGAAAGGTGCCGGATCAGCCTCGGCCTGCAACTGCGCGATTGGCACCTGAATGTGCTTGGGGCGCGGGCGCGACAGCTCGAATTCTTCAAAGGCGCGTTCGACCAGCGCATAGGCGGCCTCGGCCGTGTTGGCCTGTGCCGACCAGTGTGCAACGGTTCCGGCCGCAAGGCGCTGGTCCTTCATCTGGTGCAACTGGCCGCGCAGCGCCTGTGTTTCATCAAGGCAGGACGACACCACCAGCATCGGCACCGAGTCGCTGTAGGCCTGCCCGATCGGCGTCATGATGTTGCACAAGCCGGGCCCGGTGATCACATAGGCAACCCCCGGCTTGCCGGTTGCGCGGGCATACCCATCGGCCATAAACCCCGCCCCCTGTTCGTGACGGGCCAGAACATGTTGGATGCCAGCCTCTTCCATGCCGCGATACATTTCCTGATTGTGAACGCCGGGTATACCAAAAATCACGTCCACGCCACGATCCTTGAGCATATGCGAAATCTGCGCGCCAAGGGGTCTTTTCATCAGCCTCTCCAGAATTGAACAGTGAAGATCGCGTAAACGGCCAACAGCTCGAGCCGCCCGACCAGCATCCCGATTGTCAGCAACCATTTAGCCGTGTCGTTGAGATTTGCGAAATTGCCCGCTGGTCCGATCTGATCGCCCAGACCGGGACCGACATTGGCCAGCGCGGTCGCTGCCCCGGAAACGGCTGTGATAAAGTCCAGACCGGTCAGCGCCAGCGCCCAGGACAGCACGCCCATCGATAGGACAAAGAACATGAAGAAGCTCATCACCGAGGTCAGAATACCCTGCCCCACAGGCCGCCCATCATAGAGCGGCACGAACACGCCATGCGGAGACCTGATCCGTTTGATCTGACTTTTGATCGAGGCAAACAGCAGCTGATAGCGGAATATCTTGATCGAACATGCGGTCGATCCCGCGCAGCCGCCAATCAGGCCGATCAGGAAGAACATCATGATCGGAAAGCTGCCCCAGCCCATGTAATCGACACTGGCATAGCCGGTGCCCGAGATGATCGAGGTGATGTTGAACAAAGATTCCCGAAACGCCTGTTCCCAGTGATGCGGAAAGACCGATGTCAGGAAAATCGACATGATGATGACCAGAACCAGAATGGTCGCCAGAAACACGCGAACTTGACTGTCTTTCCACAAGGACGCTGTATGGCCGTTTGCCAGCTGGACGTAGCGCACAAAAGGAAGCGCCGCCAAAATCATGAAGACCGACGCCGCATATTCGGCGGGCCCCGAGAAGGTTCCGAACGAGGCGTCATAATTCGAGAACCCGCCGGTCGAAAGCGTTGTCAACGCATGTACCAGGGCGTCGAAAAAGTTCATTCCCAAACCGGCGTAAACCAGCGCGCAGACAAGTGTCAGGAAGACATAGATGAGCGAAATCTGACCCGCGATCTCTTGCGCGCGAGGCAGGATTTTTCCCATTGTTTCAAAGCCTTCCGAGCGGAAGATTTGCATGCCACCAACGCGCAGCTCGGGCAGGAATACCATGGCGACAACGATGATCCCGATGCCCCCCAGCCATTGCAGGATACCGCGCCACAGCAAAAGCCCCTGCGGCAGGGTGTCCAACCCGGAAATCACTGTTGAACCTGTTGTTGTCAGGCCGGACATCGCCTCGAAATACGCATCGACAAAGCGCAGCTCGGTTTCACCGAACAGAAACGGAATTGCGCCAAACAGGGGCAGCGCCGCCCAAACACCGGTTGTCAACAGGAAGGTCTGGCGGATGGTCAGCCCTTCGCCCACACCGTTCGAGCAGCTCATCGCCAGAACGGACCCGGTCAGCGTCGTGATAATCGCGCTTTCCAGAAACACGTGCCATTCCCCGCGCCCCTCGATCAGGTCCGCGAGCATAGGCAGCAGCATGGTCGCCCCAAGAATGGCGACCAGCAAGCCAATCACATATCCGACCGGGCGAAGATCCATCATGACGCGCAGGGTTGGCGTGCCAACCCGACCGTGTCAAGCAGATGATCCCGGTTTACCCGTCAGTTTTTGGCATCTGCTCCGGGCATCACGGGTGGTTTGGACGGGGCACGAGTTTTTCGCGCCTGCGGTTTGCGCGGCTCTGTGGCCGGGGCAGATTTCGCCTGCACCTCAGCCGGGGCAGGATCGGCCGGTGTCGGCTTAACCTGCGTTGCCTGAACAGGCGCCGGTTTTGCAGGGGCGGGCTTGGGCGTTACGGGCGACACGGTTGCGGTCGCAGGTGTCACCGTAGATTCAACAGGTTTTACTGCTATTTCATCACTAACCGCTGGTGTCGGTTTGGCTGCCGCCGGGGGTGCTGCCGTGGGCCGCGGACTGGCTGAGAACTCAACCGGTGTGGCCGCCGGCTTGGACGGTGCAGGTTTGCGGGCCAGCTTTTTCTTGGGCGTTGACGATTTCACCGGTACGCGTTTCGCACGGGTCGCGGCGGGTTTGGGATTGGCCACCGGTTTTTCCGCCGGTGTTTCCACCGCAGGAACCGGTGCTGATGCTGCCAGGTGCAGGGCGTGGACCGGCACCATCGGCAGTTCAAGTGCCGAACGGGTCATGATCTGTGCGATCTTGATCTGGTTGACGATCGCATAGCCAGCCATGCGTATAGCTGCGGCCTGAAGCTCTAGCGGTTGGGTAATCGGATTCATTCCATAGATCTCCTCTGAAAACGATGCAGCCCGAAGAGTGAGGGTAAAGCGCCCTGCCCGCTCGGAGGGTCCGGGCGGAGGTAGGGGTCTTGCAGTCCAAGGCGTCTCACGTCTCGGCTTCCTTTCGGGTGACACACCATTGAGCGCGCCGGTGTGCCGAAGCTGCATTCCCCGTCAGGATACAGGAAGTCTTCACGCAATTGCAGCATTTTTGCTGCACTGCGGCGAATGAGCGCCGATCAGATAAATCTCTAATTAAATTCTAGCCACTTACCCGAGACGTTCAGCCAACGTGAAACAGGGTCGTAAACAGTTTCGGGTCCAGGCTGGACGCGGTGAAGGTTGGGCCTTCGGTCAGAATCGACACGGCGTCATGGCTGTGCAGGCTCTCTTGATGGCTTGCGACAACGCGAAAATCGCCAACGTGATGATCTGCCAAAAGCTCGGCGCAGAACAGGCGCGCGGCATCTTCGACAAAGATCGGATTGGCTGCGTTCAGCTCGGCAAATGCCTGTTCATCTTCGCGTTTCACCATGACCTGCGTTTCCGTCGGAACCGCACGGCGGCACAGCGCAATCAGGTCTTCAAACCACAGGCAATCCGCATCACAGTCCACGACAACCGAGATCCGCGCGACGGAGCGCTGCGAATGCGGCGTCGCCAGCTGACCACGCATCGACCGGGCATGTTCGCTGAGTTCCAAAGAACATGGGCAGGTCGAGGAATAGACATAGTCAAGGTGCATGATCTTTAGACGCACACCGTTCTGTTCGACCAGTTCCAGCGCTATATCGTAATACTGGTACCCTTCAAGGCCCGAGCGCAGGCTTTTGATCCTGTCCGGGTAGGAAAAGCGCATCTGGATACGGGCGTCGAAGCTGTCCAGATCGGACATGTAATCGTCCAGAGCGGATTCCATGACCTCAAAGCTGAACGTCCGTTCCGCATGTTTGTAGAAAGATCGCATTATCCGGGACATATTGATGCCCTTTTTCTCGGCCTCGAGGCTGACCGTGCCGGTGATCGAGGTTTCCAGCGTCAGGTCTTCGCCCTCTTTCCGGTGGAAGCGGATCGGCAGGCGGAAGTTCGAAATACCCACATGTTGAATCTGCTGTTTGGCCCCACGGATCAGGCTGGACGGGCCGTTCTGCAAATCCGGCAAGGATGCGCGGTACGCCGCATCGACAGTAAAGTCATCGGGGTAAGCGCGCGAAAAGGGCGGATAGTTGCCCGCCGCCAAACCGGGCAGCAGCCGGGCCACAGCCGGGTCAAGCTGGTTTATCTCGGCTTCCGAGGCGGACTTTGCCCATTGCCGCAAAACGTTCAAAGCCTCGGCAGCCTTGTCCCGATTCGGTTTTTCATCAATGTCGCGCGGGTGAACGTTCATCAGCGGCAGTTCCTTGGTTGGTCGTCGGACTATATATGACTGATGGTCTAATACCAGTCTAACCCGATACGTCGGCAATAGCAGCCCGGATTGAAAAATCCGGCGCAAAACCGTCATCTCGCAACAGTTAGCGCCTTTTGAAGGCGGGAACAGCGGGTGGTGCGCCTGGCTGCCGCCCGAAACAGAGTGGCCGCATGGGCAGGCAGCCAGCCCCCACGCACGAAAAGGGCGCGCGGGGGGCTTTGGTTTATTTCTGCGAGGCTTCCAACGCTTGCTGAAGGTCGGCCAGCAAGTCACCGGCATCCTCAAGCCCGACGGAAAAGCGGATCAGACCTGGTGTAATGCCCAGCTGGTCCTTCTGCACGTCACTGAGACGCTGGTGTGTTGTTGTCGCCGGGTGCGTCGCGATGGATTTGGCATCGCCCAGGTTGTTCGAGATCACCGGGATAGTCATCGCATTCAGGAAGGCAAACGCTGCATCCTTGCCGCCCTTGATGTCCAGCGACAGCACGGTTCCGCCCTTGCCGCCAAGTTGGGTCTGAACCAGCGCGTTCTGGGCATGGGTTTTCAGACCGGGGTAAAGTGTACGTTCCAGCGCCGGGTGCCCTTCCAGCGCCTCGGCAATCTTTTGCGCGCTTTCGGCTTGAGCATTGACCCGCAGCGCCATCGTCTCAAGACCCTTGAGCATGATCCACGCATTGAACGGGCTCAGCGCGCCGCCGGTATGCTTAAGATAGGGTTCAACTGTTCCTCGGATGAAGTCCTTGGTTCCGATGATCACACCGCCCAGCGCACGGCCCTGCCCATCGATATGCTTGGTCGCTGAATAGACGACCACATCCGCACCCTGCTGGATCGCGCGCGAGAACACCGGGGTCGAGAACACGTTGTCCACCACGACAACGGCTCCGACCGCATGGGCCAGATCGGCCACGGCGGCGATATCGATCACCTCAAGCGTGGGGTTCGACATGGATTCAAAGAAAACGGCCTTGGTGTCCGGGCGGATCGCAGCCTTCCACTGTTCCAGATCGGTGCCGTCAACAAAGGTCACGTCCACGCCATAGCGGCTCAGGATGTTTTCAAGGATATAGAGGCACGAGCCGAACAGCGCCTTGGCCGAAACGACATGGTCCCCGGCCTTCAGCATCGAGGTCAGCGCGCCGTTGACGGCGGCCATACCCGAGGCCGTCGCAAACGCATCTTCGCCGCCTTCCAGCGCCGCGATGCGCTGCTCGAACATGGACACGGTCGGGTTGCCGTAACGGGCATAGATGAACTCGTCCGGGCCACATTCCAGAAACCGGGCCTCGGCCTGTTCAGCGTTTTCGTAGACGAAACCCTGCGTCAGAAAAATCGCCTCGCTCACCTCGTTATACTGGCTGCGACGGATGCCGCCATGGACGGCTTGGGTGCGTTTGTTCCAGTTCTCGCTCATCTCAATCCTTTCAGCCTCGGGTGGAGGCAAACAAAAAACCCCAGACGCGGCCAAGCGAAAGGGGTCTTTCATCCTGACCTTTTAGCGGTGTTGTTTAGCGTGGCCCGCAATCCGGTAACAAATCGCCACGTAGCTTCAGGATCGCAATACGCCTCGGGCGGTTCTCGGTCAAGCCCGGCCTGCGGTTCGGTCACGCTTTCGTAAGCGGTACTTGCCGAACCGGCAGAAACCCGCATGATCCCCGTCAACATCAGGAGAACACATGGCTGACCCGATTGATCTGTATTTCTGGCCGACACCGAATGGCTGGAAAGTTTCCATCGCCTTGGAAGAGATGGAGCTGCCCTACACCACCCATCTGATCAATATCGGCAAGGGTGACCAGTTCGACCCCGGTTTCCTGAAGATCGCGCCCAACAACCGGATGCCCGCCATCGTCGATCCCGACGGGCCGGACGGCGCACCTATTTCGGTTTTCGAAAGCGGCGCGATCCTGATGTATCTGGCCCGCAAGACCGGGCGGTTCTATGGCAGGACCGAGCGCGACCGGATCGCGGTCGAGGAATGGCTGATGTGGCAGATGGGAGGCGTTGGCCCGATGGCGGGTCAGGCGCATCACTTCCTGAAATACGCCCCGCAACTGGACCCGCCACAGGACCTGCCCTATGCCAAGGACCGCTACCGCGCCGAGGTCGCGCGCCTTTACGGCGTACTGGACCGGCGGCTGGCCGAAAACGAGTATGTCGCGGGCGATTTCTATTCCATCGCCGACATGTCGATCTGGGGCTGGGCCAGCCTGTGGGAAGGTCAGCAGCAGGTACTGGAGGACAAGCCGCACTTTGCCCGCTGGCTGGAGACCGTCAGCGCCCGCCCAGCCGTTCAGGCCGGACGCGCGCTTTATGCCGAGTTGCGAGGGGATCACCGGGACAAGCAGGCGCAGAGCGTTTTGTTCAAGCGGTAGGCTTGTTCCATGGCCGGTTTTGAGGTCAATCTTACGTATGCTGCGTGATGCGCGAATATCCGCCTTTGCTATTGTATAGGTTTGGCAAATCATTACATGAGCGACGGAAATCCTTCAGAAAGACCCACTCAAGATGTACGCGGCATTATTTGTCGTTTTTGGCCTTGTTGGCTTAGTGGTCGGTGGCGAATTGGTGGTGCGCGGATCGGTTTCTGCTGCCAAGTCGTTCGGTATTTCACCGATGGTCATTGGACTGACACTGGTTGGCTTCGGAACGTCAACACCGGAACTGGTTACAAGCTTGCAAGCCGCGCTTTCCGGTTCTTCAGGCATTTCAATTGGGAATGTTGTTGGCAGCAACATTGGGAACATTCTTCTAATACTCGGCATCGCAGCACTCATCGCGCCTATCGCCGTGAACCCGAGAGCACTCCGCCGGGACGGCACGGCGGTCGTGATAGTAACTCTCCTTTGTTTAAGCGTAGTTCTATACGGCGAAACCAGCCGGCTGATCGGCGCAGGGCTTGTCGTCACCTTAGCGGCCTATCTGGGCTTCACACTGTGGTCTGAGTATAGGTCCGAAGGCACGCCAGCCGCAGCTGTCTACGAGAACGAAGCAGAAGCCGTAGTCGGCCCAGAAACATCACTTGCCGTGTCGTTACTGATCACCGTTGCAGGGCTGGCGATCACCATATTTGGGGCAAAGCTCTTGGTGACAGGTGCCGTGTCTCTTGCCGAGACAGCGGGGCTTTCGGAGACGGTAATTGGGCTGACAATTGTTGCAATCGGAACCTCAATGCCGGAACTCGTCACTTCAATCATCGCAGTTCGGAAAGGTGAGGGAGATGTCGCACTCGGGAACGTCTTGGGCAGTAACATCTTCAACATCTTGGGTATCCTTGGCGTAACTGTCCTGGTGCAACCTATGGTCATTCCTGGCGAGATTATTCGTCTCGATATCTGGGTTCTGTGTGCCTCAACGCTTGTCCTTATCGGGTTTGCCCGAAGCGGCTGGTCAATCAGTCGGCGCGAGGGCGGGCTCTTTGTGCTCGCTTACGTTGTCTATCTTGGTGTGCTTCTGGCTCGATAAGCGTTCACTCGAATAGCCTAGCTGTCTAATGAAGCGGACCTTTACAGCGGTGCAGTTATGGCCCGCTTTGTCCCCGTACCAGGTTACTCCGCCCCGCACCAACACGACCAGCACCCCCGGGCGGCGAATTCTTAGCGCAGGGTGACCTGTCAGCGAAACTGGAATTCAGGTTCCGCGGCGAAAGACATGGATATGCCTGTCCAGTGCCCATTGCGCAGCCTTGCAACGTTCCGCCCGTCAACGCGCATCCGGGTTGTCAGGACAAATGTGGCCTGCCCTTTGTTCGCTCCGGCTTTCTGGGCTGCGCCGTCAGAACGCTCTGCCCTTTCGAAAAGCATCCCATCGGGTTTTGCCGACCGACGGGACCGAAAGCTCGGGATCAAATGCGGCTTTCGATCCGCTTTCTCCGCCGAGCGCGACGCCTCCATCCGCTTGAGTTGCTGCAACTCCGACCGAAGCCTTTTTGCAGTCTCAACCTGCCTGCGTTCAAAGGAATAAGCGCTCAACGCCTCATCAATCATTCGGGCGGTATGAACATATCCCGCTGAACGCGTGAGTTCCGAGAGCTCAGCCAGACGGTCGGAAATCCGGCTTTCGTCCAGAGAGACGGTATTTTGGAGCGATCCTTGGTGTGTTGCGTTGGGCATCCGAACTGACTCTGAAAAGACGTTGAGTGATGCGCAATCCGGCCCGAGCTTTGACACAAGCCGATGCGCAAAGATGCGTGTCACTACGCGCCCGGTGCCAAAGAGTCGACCATCCCGCGTTCAAGTGGCGGAAAAGCGCCTTAATCGCGCATTTGGGGCATAGAAAACATATCGCCCGCCCTTCAGGCGCGGGTTTGAGGCACTGCGACGGACAATGTCGGATTGATCCGCACAGCAGGCCTAACCCTGCCCCTGCACCAGCAGGTCCAGCATGCCCGAGATATCCTCGATCTCTTCCGCGATCACATGGGTCACCGAATGCGCCCGCTGCATCCGGCCCGTCACCTTCAGCAACCGCCCCGAGATCACCGCACGGCGGAAGCGTTCGTAGATTTTGCGCCAGACCACCACGTTGACGATCCCGGTCTCATCCTCAAGCGTCAGAAAGATCACGCCTTTGGCTGTCCCCGGCCGCTGCCGCAAGATCACCAGCCCGGCCACGGCCACACGCGCCCCTTCGGGCGGAGCCTCCAGCTGGGCGGAGGGCAGACAGGACGGCGGTCGCGGCCAGTCCCGGTTTGAAATCGCGCGGTGAAAAGGGGCAGTAAACATAAGAACAAAAATAGAACAAAATACAGGAAAGTCCAGACACGGCGCAAGGAGTCGCAAATGAGGCTGGAAACACCTAACTCCCTTCACTAAGGAAGGTTTCGAACATCGCAAAAGGAAGACGCACGCAATGGCAAAGATCACCTATGTCGAGCATGGCGGTACCGAGCACACTGTCGAGGTCGCCAACGGACTGACTGTCATGGAAGGGGCCCGAGACAACAATATTCCCGGCATCGAGGCCGATTGCGGCGGTGCCTGCGCCTGCTCGACCTGCCATGTCTATGTCCACCCCGACTGGGTCGAGAAGATCCCGGCCAAGGACGACATGGAAGAGGATATGCTGGATTTCGCCTATGAGCCCGACCCGGCCCGCTCGCGCCTGACCTGCCAGATCAAGGTGACCGACGCGCTGGACGGTCTGATTGTCCAGATGCCCGAAAAGCAGATCTGATGCTGTCCAAAGCGCCGCGTCAACCCGCCCGCCTGTGGCAATGTCGGGTGCGCAGCGCTTTGCTCCCTTTTGGCATGTGGTGCGCGCTGCCAATCGCAGTCCCGGCGGACACCATCACCGACGCTCGCTTCACGGAACCAACCACGCGATACGCGCATGGTGTTTTGGGCGACAACATCGAATACGGCGCGCTGGAACTTGTGGTCAATGACACAGTCGTAACGGTTCGCCTGCCACAGGACCGTGTATTCGAAGACCTCGCGCCGCGTCTGGCAGACATCGACAGGGACGGCGCGGTTGAAGCAATTGTCGTTGAAACGCAGGACACAACAGGCGCTCAGCTTGCGATCTACAACGCCGCTGGCGAAAAAATCGCGGCCACACCTCATATCGGCGCACGTTTCCGCTGGCTCGCCCCGGTCGGTGCTGCTGATCTGGACGGTGACGGCAATATCGAAATCGCCTATATCGACCGCCCCCACCTGGCCAAAACCCTGCGCATCTGGCGCTTCAAAGATGGCGGCCTGACCGAAATCGCCGCTCTGCCCGGCCTGACCAACCACAAGATCGGTGAGGATTTCATTTCCGGCGGCCTGAGGAGCTGTGGTGAACCCCCTGAGATGATCCTCGCAAGCGCCGACTGGTCGCAGATCATCCGTGTTTCCTATCAGGATGGCTGGCATCTGACGGACCTGGGCCCGCTCAAACACCGCGACAGTCTCACATCAGCCCTAAAGTGCTGATCCGCTTCTTCATCTGGCCAAAAATATCCTGGGGGTGAGCGGTTGAAAGGAAATCGTCCAGTGGACGATTTCGACCGCGAACGCGCGCAGCGTCGGGAGGCCGCAAGGCCGAGGGGGCAAAGCCCCATGCCCGATCATCCCTCCAAAGCGCGCCAGCCGATATCGCTACGATAGAACCCTTCGGGCCAATCCACGGCATCAACCATCTGATACGCCCGGTCGCGCGCCTCTTGCAGCGTTTTTCCGCGCGCGGTCACGTTCAGAACGCGCCCGCCGACAGCCTGCACCTGCCCCGCAGCCTCGCTAGTGCCGGCATGAAACACCATATTGCTGCTGTCCTCGGGCATGCCGTCCAATCCTTTGATGACCGTGCCCTTCTCGTAGGTTCCCGGATAACCTTTGGCCGCCATCACGACCGTCATCGCGTGATCATCAGCCCAGTTGACCCGCATCTCGCCCAGCCGCCCTTCGGCGGTGGCATGCAACAGGTCCATCGCCTGCGCGCCCAGACGCATCATCAGGACCTGACATTCCGGGTCCCCAAAACGGACGTTGTATTCCACAAGGCGCGGCTGGCCGTCCTTGATCATCAGCCCCGCATAGAGAATTCCCTGAAACGGTGTGCCCCGGCGCTTCATTTCGGCAATGGTGGGGCGCACGATTTCTTCCATCGCGCGCGCTTCAACTTCCACACTCAGAACCGGCGCCGGAGAATAGGCACCCATCCCCCCGGTGTTCAGGCCGGTATCCCCTTCGCCCACCCGCTTGTGGTCTTGGGCCGTGCCGATGGACAGGATGTCTTGGCCGTCGCACAGAACAAACAAAGACGCCTCTTCGCCGTCCATAAACTCTTCGATCACGACCTCGGCCCCGGCCCCGCCAAAAGCACCGCCGAACATGTCGTCAATGGCGTCAAGCGCCGTGTCTTCGTCCATGGCCACGATCACGCCCTTGCCGGCGGCCAGACCATCGGCCTTAACCACGATGGGCGCGCCCTGTTCGCGGATATAGGCCTTGGCGGGCTCGGGCGCGGTGAACCGCGCATAAGCGGCGGTGGGCGCGTGTGCCGCGTCGCAGATTTCCTTGGTAAAGCTTTTCGAGGCTTCCAGCCGGGCCGCTTCGGCAGACGGTCCGAAAACCAGCACCCCGGCTTCGCGCAGGCGATCCGCCACTCCGGCGGCCAAGGGGGCCTCGGGACCGACAATCACGAAATCAATCGCGTTTTCCTCGGCAAAGCTGACGACGGCCCCACCGTTTTCGATATCCAGAGCGGCACACTCCGCGATCTGAGCGATCCCGGCATTGCCCGGCGCCACGATCAGACGGTCGCATTTTGGGTTTTGCATCACCGCCCAGGCCAGGCTGTGTTCGCGCCCGCCGCTGCCGAGAATAAGGATGTTCATGGGGTCGTCTCCGATCTGCTTGGCCTCGCCTGCGCGGCGTTCTAAGCTGGGTGAGCAATTGAAACAAGGCGCTGAAATGTCCGACCTGCTTGATGACCCGATTCCGGGCCAAAACACCCCTGAATACACGGTTTCCGAGGTCTCGGGCGAGGTGAAGCGCACGCTGGAAGGCGCGTTCGGGCGAATCCGCGTGCGCGGCGAAGTTGGCCGCGTGTTCAAGGCCCGGTCCGGGCACCTGTACTACGACATCAAGGACGACCGGAACGTTTTGGCCTGCACGACATGGAAAGGTCAGGTTTCCAGCCTCTCGGTCGTGCCAGAGGAAGGGCTGGAGGTTGTCGTCACCGGTCGCCTGACCGCTTTTGGCGCACAGTCCAAATACAACCTGAATGTCGATGAAGTTGCGGTCGCTGGTCAGGGCGCGCTCATGGCCTTGCTGGAAAAGCGCAAGAAACAGCTTGAGGCCGAAGGTTTGTTTGCGCCCGAGCGCAAGAAGCCCCTGCCGTATCTGCCGCAGATCATCGGCGTTGTGACATCGCCTTCGGGCGCGGTGATCCGTGACATTCTGCATCGGCTTCGGGACAGGTTCCCGCGCAAGGTACTGATCTGGCCCGTGGCCGTGCAGGGCGCAAACTGCGCCCCCGAGGTTTCCCGCGCCATCGAAGGGTTCAACCAGTTGACACCCGGCGGTGCACTGCCCCGTCCTGACCTGATCATCGTGGCCCGTGGCGGTGGGTCGATCGAAGATCTTTGGGGCTTCAACGAAGAAAGTGTCGCGCGCGCCGCCGCCGCATCGGACATACCGCTGATTTCGGCCGTTGGGCATGAAACCGACACGACCCTGATCGATTTCGTCTCGGACCGCCGCGCGCCTACACCCACAGCTGCGGCAGAGCTGGCCGTGCCGGTCCGCATCGAACTGCTGGCCTGGACCGGCGAGCAAGGCGCCCGCTTGTCGCGCGCGGCAACGGACGCGGTGCAGCGCCGTTCGCAAAGGCTGCGCGATTTGTCCCGCGCCCTGCCGCGCCCGGACAGTCTGTTGAACTCCCCCCGACAACGCCTTGATTTGATTGCAGATCGCCTGACCCCGGCTTTGAAGCGAGGAGTGCAAAACCGTCGCCTGCAAGTGGTGGAACTGTCAGCGCATCTGCGCCCGTCAACTCTGCGCGGGGTGGTCTCGGCCCGGCAGGAATCACTGCGCAACCTGTCGTCGCGCCTGTCCCTGCGCCCGCTTCAACGCGAGATCGGCCAGCACGCGCAAAACCTTGCCCGGCTTGGTGATCGGATGAACGCGGCACAGACCACGCGGCTGGATCGTCTGAAACATCAGTTGGAGGCCACAGACCGCCTGCGCGAAACGCTCAGCTACAAGGCGACGCTGGAACGCGGATATGCTGTGGTCCGCGCAGATGGGAATGTCATCACGACCAAGGCCGAGGCCGCAAAACACACAGTGCTGGACATCGAATTCGCCGATGGCATTCTTGGCACCGGGACAGCCGCAAAGCAGACCAACCGGAAATCCAAACCGGATGCACCAGATCAGGGATCGTTGTTCTAAGCCATGCTGACAATCTGGGGCCGTAAAACGTCATCGAATGTTCAGGCCCTGATGTGGTGCGTCGGAGAGCTGGATCTGCGCTTTCATCGCCACGATGCAGGGCACAGGTTCGGCGGGCTGGACACCGATGCCTTTCGCAAGCTGAACCCGAACGGCACCATCCCAGTACTACAGGATGGCGATCACCCACCGCTGTGGGAGACCGGCGCAATCCTGCGCTACCTGGCGAATGCCTATGGCGGGAATGCGTTCTGGCCACGCGACCCGGTTCAACGGGCCGAAGTCGACAAATGGGCGGAATGGGCCAAGATCAATGTCGCAATGGATTTCACGGTGCCCGTGTTCTGGCAGGTTGTGCGAACTGCTCCGGCGCAGCAGGACCAACACGCGATTAAACAGGCCGTTGCCGCACTGGAAAGCAAACTGGCACTTGCCGATACCCGGCTATCAGAAAACACCTACCTGTGCGGGTCCGATCTGACGCTGGCCGATATTCAGCTGGGACATATCCTTTATCGCTATTACGACATCGCCATATCTCGCAGGGTCCTGCCCAACCTGCGGCGCTATTACGAAAAGCTGACAGAAAGACCTGCATATCAGGAGCATGTCATGCTCAGCTATGATGAGCTTCGGGTGATCTAGTCAGACACCGACGTCGGGGCCATAACACACCATTTCTTCACCGATATCTTCCGCCTCGTACAGCTCGGTCGCCTGCGGGTCACCTTCAAACTGCGCGACGAGGCCACCGCCGGATCGCGTAAAGACCCAGCATTGCGGATCAAACCGGTCTTCGTAGATGAAACAAATCTGCTCTTCCTGCTGATACCAGACACCTTCCTTGCAATCGCCATCCAGAAAAGACCAGATCACGCGGCGGTTGGGCAAATAGCGTTCGACCCCGTAGACCTGCCCTTCGAACCCGTAAAACAGGGTCTTGCCCCGCGTATAGGTGTCGAATTCGGGGCCGGACAAAGGGGTCTGGGCCACAGCGGGCGGTGCGGCAAAACAGGCGAGAATCATCAGCGCTCGGAACATACGCCCATTGTGTCAGATGCGATCCGGCGACGCCATTCACCCTTTGGCCGAGGGTTGGCGAAACACGCTTAACTCCACGTAAGCGCTTGATTATTTGCCCCACTCGGGATGATGGTATTCGAAAACCGCAGTGAGGTGACATGACAACCTTTCTCTTCTGGATCGCCCTTGGCTGCGCATTGGGATACCTGCCCCTGACGGTCCGACCAGCCAGTTCCTTGCGCACTGTGCTGAAAACCGCCTCGGTCGCCGTGTTGGCAGTCATTGCGGTTCTGCAGGGCGGCCCATGGATGCTGGCCGTTGCGCTTGCACTGTGCGCGACCGGGGACGCGCTGTTGTCGCGTGAAACGGATGCCACGTTCATGGCTGGTATTGCCGCTTTTGCCGCCGGGCATCTGGCCTATATCGCCTTGTTTCTTTCGCATCCCGCCAGTTCCGCCAGCCTGATCTGGGACGCCCCCGCGATCGTGTGGTCTCTGATCATTCTGGGCATTGTCATGGCCACCTTGCTTGCCTCTCGGGCCGGAGATCTCAAAGGCCCTGTTCTGGCCTATATACCGATCATCCTTGGCATGGGGATCACCGTGCTGGCGCTGCCCCAGACAGGTGCCCTGCGATGGGCGTTTCCGGCTGCAATCGCCTTCATCGCGTCCGACCTGATCCTTGCAACGGAAAAGTTCCTGCTGCCTGCGAACCATCCCGCCCACAAGCTGACTCCCTATCTGATCTGGCCGCTCTACTGGGGCGCGCAATTTGGGTTCGTCTTCGCTTTTGCGTGACCCTTTGCAACTGCCGCAAATCCGCATTAGGTGAAAGGAACACCTGCGGAGACCAAATATGGCGTTTTTCTCAAAGCTAAAGGACAAGCTGTTCAAATCCTCATCCCGCCTCGAACAGGGGCTGGACGCCATCGTCGAGGATGGTGGCGAGGAAATCGCCGCACCCGACCCAGTCCTCCCCGAACCAGAGCCCGAGCCGCAACCGGTCCCGGAAATTCCGGCCCCTGAACCGGCGCAGGAACCGTCTGAACAACCTGCCCCCGCGCCGGCAGACCCCAAGCCCATTGCCCCACCGCCGGAAATTCCCGAATCCAAAGGCATCCTGAACCGCCTGTTCAGCCGCGGCGGCGACGCCACTGAAATGCGCCGCACGCTGGATGACGACATGCTCGAGCAGCTCGAAGAGCTGCTGATCGCTTCTGACATGGGCGTCGACACCGCCCTCCGTGTCACCTCGAACATGGCCGAGGGGCGCTTTGGGCGCAAACTCTCGACCCGGGAAATCAAACAGCTTTTGGCGCAGGAAGTGTCCCGTGTGATGGAGCCCGTGGCCAAGCCACTGCCGATTTACCCCAAACGCCCGCAAGTGGTGCTGGTCGTCGGTGTCAACGGCTCGGGCAAGACCACGACCATCGGCAAACTGGCCAGCCAGTTCAAGCAGGCTGGAAAAAAAGTCGTCATCGCCGCCGGTGATACCTTTCGTGCTGCGGCCGTCGAACAGCTGCAAGTCTGGGGCGACCGCGCCGGGGTTCCGGTTCTGACCGCGCCCGAGGGCTCGGATCCCGCCAGCCTCGCCTTTGACGCGCTGACCCGGGCACAGGCCGAAGGCGCGGACCTGCTGATGATCGACACCGCCGGACGCCTGCAAAACCGCACGGATCTGATGGAGGAGCTGGCCAAGATCGTCCGCGTCATCCGCAAGGTTGACGAGACCGCGCCGCACAACACCTTGCTGGTCCTCGATGCCACCACAGGCCAGAACGCGCTGAGCCAGGTGGAAACTTTCCGCAAGCTGGCCGATGTCTCGGGCCTGATCATGACCAAGCTGGACGGAACCGCCAAGGGCGGCGTGCTGGTCGCTCTGGCCGACAAGTTCGGCCTGCCGATCCATGCAATCGGGGTGGGAGAGCAGATTGATGACCTTGCCCCCTTCGACCCCGAAGAATTCGCCGCCGCCCTGACCGGGCTCGACAAGGGCTGATCCGCCACTTCATCTGGCCCTAAATATCCTCGGGGGTGTGGGGGCAGACAGCCCCCACCCCTTTCCGCCCGGCAAAAGGTTTGCGTATTTGAGCGACTGGCTGATCTCACTTGAAGGCACCGAAACCGGTCACCAACTGGCGCTGGCACTGGCGTTGATGGCTGCCTTCCTGCACGCCGCGTTCGGGGCGCTGCAGAAAGGCCGCCATGATCCATGGCTGTCCCGCGGTGCCATTGACGCCAGCTATGGCCTGATGGCCGCCCCGTTTGCCTTTTTTGTGGTGCCTTGGCCTGAACCACATATGTGGCCGATCTTCGCCCTCGTCTGGCTGATCCACATTGCCTACAAGACGCTGCAGGCCGCGGCGTACACCAAGGGGTCCTACACGGTCGTCTATCCCGTCGTGCGCGGGACAGGCCCGCTGTTTACGGTCATTGGTGCCTATCTCCTGTTCGGTGAAACATTCTCGACCGTGCAGTGGCTGGGCGTCGCAACCCTGCTGGCCGGGATATTTGGCCTGGCCGCCTATAATTTCCGGTTTCTCGAAACCAACCGGGACACACTGGGGATTGCGCTGGTCCTGGCGATCATTACGGGCCTGTTTGTAGCGCTTTACACCACCTATGACGCTTATGGCATACGCGCCACCGCCGACCCGTTCACATTTCTGGCCTGGTTCTTCATGATCGACGGCGCGGCGATGCCGGTCTACGCCTTCCTCAGATGGCGCGCGATGACACATCGCCCTGCACCCGGCCCGCTGATGCTGCGGGGTCTGGCTGGGGGCATCATCGCGCCTTTGTCATTTGGGTCGATCATGCTGGCCACACGGCTGGACAAAGTCGGTGAAGCCGCCGTGCTGCGCGAAACCTCAACCGTCTTTGCGGCGCTGATCGGCTGGCTTGTCCTGAAGGAGACCGTTGGCCCAAGACGCATTGCATTGATGGCATTGATTGCACTCGGCGCCGTAATAGTTGAAATGGGCGGGTAAGCAGCAGGACATACCGATGACAGGCAAAAAAGATATCAACCCATTTCTGAAACAGGTGCTGGAGCTTGGCCCGCCGCTGGCCTTCTTCTTCATCTACCTGCGCTTGCGTGATGACAGCTTTCTGATCGGTGGCACCGAGTATTCCGGCTTTATCATCGCCACGATTATCTTCGTCCCTTTGATGCTGGGGGCAATGGGTATCCTGTGGTATCTGACCGGCCAGCTTAGCCGGATGCAGATTTTCACGGCCTTCATGGTCATTTTCTTTGGTGGCCTGACCGCATGGTTCAATGACGAGCGGTTTTTCAAGATGAAAACCACGCTTGTCTATGGCCTGTTCGCCCTGATCCTTGGCATCGGGTTGCTGCAAAAGAAATCTTATCTGGCCTACGTACTGGATGAATTGCTGCCGATGAAGCACGAAGGGTGGATGATTCTGACGCGCCGCCTTTGCGCCTGTTTCGCCGTTCTGGCCGCCGCAAACGAGTTTGTCTGGCGCACCATGTCGACCGACCTTTGGGTCAAAATCGAAACCTTCGGATTTCCCATCGCGCTGATGGCCTTCCTGATGCTGCAATTCAGCATCCTGCAACGCTATATGGACGACCCGGAACAGAAATAGCTGTCCTGACGTCGCAATACCTGCAAAACAAACAAAATTCTTGGCTTAGCCGCCGAGCTATGGGAAGTTGTGCCACCACCCACACTCACACCTTACCCAAGATCGGTGTATACATGACGGCCTTTCCCACCAGCGGCTTCCTTTCGGAGGCCTCCGACGGGCTTAGAGAGATGCTTTCGGCGCAGGCGACCGACATCTCGCTGGCTCAAGGCGAAACCCTATTCGAACAGGGCGATGAAGGCGATTCGCTCTACGCCATTCTGGAAGGCACGCTTGAAGTGTCCTTTCTGGCGATGAGCGGGCGAAAGCTGACGCTGACCCTGATGCGCCCTGGCGAAGTCTTTGGCGAAATTGCACTGTTTGACAACGGCCCGCGCACGGCGACTATTGCGGCGGCCGAGCCATCGCGCGTTTTGCGCGTACGTCGCAATGACGTCATGAACCAGATCAGAAAACAGCCTGATCTTGCCGTGGATCTGATCCGGTTGGCCGGGGTGCGTATGCGATGGATGGGGTTGCAGCTGAACGAGCAGGTCTTTTTGCCCATGCCCATTCGATTGGCCCGAAAGCTGTTGCATCTGTCGGAATTGCAGGACGACCCAACGCAGCGCATCACCCTGTCGCAGAGCGAACTGGCCGAATTCGTCGGGGCCACACGCGAGGCCGTTTCCAAGACGATCTCGATCTGGAAACGCGACAATATTGTCGAATCCTCGCGCGGCGGATTGCTGATTCAGGATTTCGACGCTTTGCGGGAACTGGCCGATTCCGAACTTATCTGACCCAGTGTGATCTGGTTCACATACGAAGAGGTCGGCGTTGACCTAAGGTGAAGTTGTTACCGTAGGAGGTCAGAGAATCATCCCCGATATCTGTCCACTGATCTCTCCCTGTATCTGAGCCATACGCAATTACCGCGTATGGCTCATTTTCTTTCTGCATGCCTCTTCAGGTGTTCAGGCAATGAAAAAGGCCGGGTGCTTGTCCCGGCCTTTTCTAATCACTCTTCCAGGCTTAGCGCCACAAATCGCGGCTCGCCCCCCCTGCGAACCAAAAGCAGCAGGGATTTCCGCCCAGCCTCTCGCGATTGGTCCATTCGGGCCTCCAGATCCGCGATGGTTTCCACCTTTTGCTGACCCGCTTCGGTAATCAGGTCACCCGCGCGCAACCCTTTCGCGTAGGCTTCAGACGCTTCGTCGACATTCGAAATCACCAGACCTTCGGCATCTGCATCCAATCCCATATCCGCGCGCAGCGTATCTGTGAGCGGGGAGATGGTCAGCCCGAGAATATCGGCGTTTTCTTCGACCGGAGCATCTTGCGTTTCTTCTTCGTCATCTTCTTTGCTTTCTGCGTCTTCGCGGCGTCCCAGCGTGACCAGAATTGTCTGCGTGCCGCCATCGCGATGCACAATGACCCGGACAGCTTTGCCGACTTCTGTTTCGCCAACCTGACGGACCAGACCACGGGTGTCTTCGACCTCGACACCGTCAAAGCTGATGATCACGTCGCCTGCTTTCAGACCGGCCTCCTGGGCGGGGCCTTCCGGAACATCGCTGATCAGCGCGCCACCGGGCTTTTCCAGCCCCATGGCCTCGGCCATGTCCTCGGTCACGTCCTGAATGCGGACACCCAGCCAGCCGCGCCGGGTTTCACCAAACTCGCGCAGCTGATCGACAACCTTCACTACCACGTTCGACGCCATCGAAAAGCCGATGCCGATCGAGCCACCGTTGGGCGACAGGATGGCGGTGTTCACGCCGATCACTTCGCCGTCCATGTTGAACAACGGACCGCCCGAGTTGCCCCGGTTGATCGCCGCATCCGTCTGGATGTAGTCGTCATAAGATCCGCTGAGCGCCCGGTTGCGGGCGGATACGATACCAGCGGATACAGAAAAGCCCTGACCAAGCGGGTTGCCCATGGCAATAACCCAATCACCCACACGCGCCACGTCGCTGTCGCCGAATTGCACGTATTTCAAGGGGCCGGACGCTTCGACCTTGAGCAGCGCGATATCGGTTTTCTCATCGGTTCCGATGACCTTGGCCACCAGTTCTTTTTTGGGCTGCCCGTCGCCGGGGAAGAATTCTATGAGGATTTCATCAGCTTCCGCAATGACGTGATTGTTGGTGACAATAAAGCCATCCTCGGAGATCACAAAACCCGACCCAAGGGCGTTGCTGCGTCGGGGCGGGCCGTTGTCATTGCCGCCGTTGCGATCCTGAAACTCGCGAAAGAAATCCTCGAACGGAGACCCCTCGGGCACGATGCCCTGCGGACCTGTCTGACCTTCGATCAGGGTGCTTGTGGTGATGTTCACCACGGCCGGGCTGATCTTTTCCGCCAAGGGCGCAAGGCTTTCGCTTCTGGCCTGAGCGGAAACCGACTGCGCCAGCACAAGCAGTGTACCAGCAAAGGCCAGCCACATTAGCCGCATCCAAACACTCACGTCGTCCCACCGGACGGATAAACTGCGCGCTTTTGCCTGCACTTGAGCTCTCCTTGTCGACAATCTTGCCAAGGCCTGTATCGGCCTTTCTTAGTTTCCAATGTAGTCAGTTTAACCCGGTGAGCAACTCGGGATCGCAGCGAAATCACCCGCACGTGAAACCGCCCCGTCAAAAGCCCAGTTGATATGCCCCCCAGAGCAGGATCAAACCACTGACAACACAAAGCAACCCGGCCAGACGCCGGGCCTGTAAGGGCATGGCGCGCAGCGCCTCCAGCATCCGTTCGATAAGCGAAGGGGCCAGCGCATAGGCCAGCCCCTCGACAATCAGTACCAGCCCGAAGGCCAGAAGGATCATGCCCATTATTCAGAGACCGGAGCCGCCGGAACACTCCGCCCTGTGGGTGAACCCAGGTAATTGAAAAACTCGGAATCCGGGCTCAACACCAGCGAGCTGTTACCGCCTTGCAGCGCATTCTGATAGGCCGTCAACGAGCGGTAAAATTCAAAGAACTCCGGATCGGCGCTATAAGCTTCGGCAAAGATCGCGTTGCGTTCGGCGTCGGCTTCACCGCGGGTGATCTCAGCCTCACGGCGCGCATCCGACACCAGTTCAACCACAGTCCGGTCAGCCTGCGCGCGCACACGTTGCGCCGCCTCGTTACCACGTGCGCGTTCATCTGTCGCTTCACGTTCCCGCTCGGCCTTCATCCTGTCAAATGTGGCCTCAAGGTTGGCCTGCGGCAAGTCGGTCGCTTTCAGGCGCACGTCGATTACGGTGACGCCTAACGCCTGCGCTTCGGCAATCGCGCTATTTCGAATCCGCAGCATCAAGGCTGCACGGTCCGAGCTGAGGATGTCACGCGAGGAAACCGAACCCAGTACTTCGCGGGTTTCAGCACGCAGAATGCGGTCCAGACGATCCTCGGCCACCGGGATACCACCGACGCCAACGGCCTGACGGAACTGTTCCAGATCAGAAATTCGATAACGCGCAAACGCATCAACCACCAGACGACGATCATCCAGCGGAGTAACTTCCAGCGGGTGGACATCGATGGACAGGATGCGGTTGTCATAGCGCACTACTTCTTGAATCACCGGTATCTTGAACGCCAGACCTGGCTCCTCCTTCACCGCGACAACGCGGCCAAATTGTAAAACTAGAGCACGTTCGCGCTCGTCCACGATGAAAATCGAGGAAAGAACACCGACTACCGCGATGAAAACGATCGGCAAAATAAATGTCGTCTTACGCATCAGTTGCTCTCCCCAGAAGGACTACGGCGCAGCTCATTCAGTGGCAGGTAGGGCACGACGCCCTGCCCTTGTCCACTCGAACTCGGGTCTAGAATGATCTTGTCGACGTCACCCAAAATCTGTTCCATCCGCTCCAAGTACAGACGCTTGCGAGTCACGTCCGGTGCCTTGGAGTATTCTTCCAGAACCGCGCTAAAGCGGCTGGCCTCACCCTGAGCACTATTGATTTGTTGGGCGCGGTACCCTTCAGCCTCTTCCAGAATCTGTGCGGCTTCACCGCGTGCCTCGGCCAGCACACGGTTGGCATAAGCGTCTGCCACGTTCTGCAACCGGTCACGTTCTTGCGCGGCAGCCTGGACATCGCGGAAGGAGGCGATCACGTCCTGTGGCGGGTCGGCTTTGTCAAAGTTGACGCGAATGATGTTCACACCCGAATCGTAGCTGTCCATTGTATCCTGAATCAGCACCTGCAAACGGTCGGCGATTACGCCGCGATCACGGTTAAGGATCGGTGCAAGCTCGCTTTGCGCAATGATCTCACGCATCGCGGATTCGGACACGGCTCGGATCGTCTGGCGCGGATCACGCAGATTAAACAGGTACTTGGCCGGGTCGTTGATGTTCCAGACAACCTGATAATCTATGTCGACCACATTCTCGTCGCCGGTCAGCATCAGGCCATCGTCGCTACCACGCGCGCCACCCATGTCTTCGTTCTGTTCGCGGGTCACCGGAATAACCTCGGCGGTTACAAACGGCCATGGCGCAAAGTTCAGGCCCGGATTGCCGACGGCCGAGAATTCACCCAGAAACAGTTCGACAGACTGTTCTTCGGGTTTGACAGTATAAAAGCTCGCAAGCCCCCAGACTACTGCAGCTGCAACAAGGCCAATCGCAACTGTGCCCTTGGTAAAGGCCGGACCGCCACCGCCCTGACCACCGCTACCGCCACGGCCACCGCCGCCACGGCCGCCCATGAGGACGCGCAGCTGTTCCTGGCCTTTTTTCATCAGTTCATCGATCTCGGGAATATGCGGGCCATCGCTTTCGGGAGGCTTGCGCCCGTTCCCGTTGTTACCCTGATTTCCTCCGCCACCGGATGAGCCTCCGCCCCCCCAGGGGCCGCCGCTGTTGCCCGCCATATGTATCTTTTCCTTCGTTTTGGACCGTGTGATCACGGGTTCCCTTGTAACCTGTGTGCGCGCGCTTGCAAATCAAGCCGTGCGCACAGGTTGCCGCATTGTCACCAGTTCTTCGGCCATGACCGGGTGAACTGCAACCGTGCGGTCAAAATCTTCCTTGGTCGCGCCCATCTTTACGGCGATTCCCGCCAGCTGGATCATCTCGCCGGCACCGGGGGCGACAATATGGCAACCCAGCACCTTGCGCGTGGCCTGAGAGACGATGAGTTTCATCAGTACCCGCTGCGTGCCGCCAGCAAAAGATTTCTGCATCGGCTTGAAAGATGTGGCATAGACCTCGATCGGTTCCTGTTCTGCTGCCTCTTCTTCGCTGAGGCCGACAGTTCCCATCTCGGGCTGAGTGAAGATCGCAGTCGGGATCAATTCGTGATCTACCGGTGTCGGATTGCCTTTGAACACGGTTTCCACAAAGGCCATCCCCTCGCGGATCGCGACCGGGGTCAGGTTCACCCGATCGGTCACATCGCCAATGGCAAATATCGAGGGAACGGCGGTCTGGCTGTATTCATCCACGATGATCTCACCCTTACGACCGCGTTCAACGCCCAAAGCCTCCAACCCAAGGTTATCGGCATTCGGCGCACGGCCCGTGGCATACATCACCACATCAAAACTCTGCTCGGAGCCGTTGGTGGCCTTGACCCAGATCTTGTCGCCTTGCTTTTTCATCTCAAGCACATTGGTGCCCAGATGCAGGTCGATGCCGTTCTGGCACATTTCTTCGCTGATCAGTCCACGCGCCTCGTCATCAAAACCCCGAAGGATCTGTGCGCCGCGATAAAATTGAGTCGTCCTGACCCCCAGCCCGTTCATGATCCCGGCAAATTCACAGGCGATATAACCGCCCCCTACGATCAGGATGCTTTCTGGCAGCTTACCCAGATGGAATATCTCGTTCGACGTAATCGCCAGTTCCGAGCCCGGAAAATCCGGAACAACCGGGCGACCGCCAGTGGCGATCAGAATGTGTTTGGCGGTTTTGCGGGTTCCATCGGTCAGCTCGACCGTGTGGGCATCCACAAGGCGCGCACGCTGGTCAAAGCTTTCGACGCCGTTGTTCTTCAGGATATTGCGATATATCCCTTCCAACCGATCAAGCTCGGCCACCAGCTTGCCGTGGAAAGTGTTCCAGTTGAACGCGCCGGGCTGAATGTCCCAGCCATAGGCCTGCGCATCCCCGACCATGCCCGAGTATTCGCTGGCAAAGACCATCAGCTTCTTTGGCACGCAGCCCCGGATCACACAGGTGCCGCCATACCGGTCTTCTTCGGCCAGCGCGACCTTGGCGCCGGTTTCGCCCGCCGCAACACGCGCCGCGCGGACCCCGCCCGAACCTCCGCCGATGACAAAAAGATCATAGTCAAAGCTCATGCCGGGTTCCTTCGTTCAACTTTCAAAATTCTCTGGATATCTGGGCGTAAAAAAGCCTGTGCCAACCCCCGGCGCGGAAAATTCGAACTTTCATAGCCACTTGCCGAACGGAACTGCACGAAACTCAGTCCGAAAAATCGGAGAACAGATTGTCGCGCGACCCGCTGAGCAGCTGATCCAGTTCGACCGTGCCCGCATTGATATCCCGCAGCTCGACCCGGCCATCGCCATGGCCGATCACGACCTTGTCGCAGATGTCGATGAACAGGCCATTTTCCACAACACCGGGCACCTGGTTCAGGATCAGCGCCATCTGGCGTGGGTTGCCGATGCGCTTGAGGTGCAGGTCAAGGATGTGGTTACCCTCATCCGTTACAAACGGGGCCTCACCATTCATACGCAGCGCCGAGGATGTCCCAAGCACATCCATTGTATCCAGCGCTTCCTCAATCAATGTGCGCGTTGTCTGCCAGCCAAAGGGAATGACCTCGACAGGCAGTGGAAAGGCCCCCAGAGTTTCAACTTCTTTGCCTGCATCGGCGATGACGATCATCTGATCGCTGGCCGTGGCCACAATCTTTTCCTGCAAATGCGCACCGCCGCCCCCCTTGATCAGGTTCAGGTCCTGATCGAACTCATCCGCGCCGTCGATGGTCATGTCCAGCCAACCGGCCTGATCCAGTGAAATGACGTCAATACCAACCTCGCGGGCAAGCTGCGCCGTGCGGGTCGAGGTTGGAACACCCTTAATCCGCAGGCCGTCTTCGCGCACCCGTTCACCCAGACGGCGCACCAGCCAGGCGGCTGTCGATCCTGTGCCAAGGCCCACGCGCATCCCGTCTTCGACCATGTCGGCGGCACGGTACGCGGCAACATATTTCGCGGTGTCGATTGGCGACAGATCTCTGGTCATAGCAGCTTTCCCAGTTTATTCTGACGGAGTTATAGGGAATGCGTCAGGCGACTGCGACCCCATTTTGCGATCCGACAGGCGTTAAGATGTCTCAGGACTACGCGTTTCCTGTCGGAAAAGTCGCAATCATGTCTTACACCCACATCTTTGCGCTGTAAGTTGCGCGCATGTTGACCCCGTACCGCCTGCACTATGCCCCTGACAACGCCTCGCTGGTGATCCGGCTGGCGCTGGACGAGATGGGCGTGGCTTATGAAACGGTGCTGGTGGACCGCCGCCAGAACGAGCAGGACAGCGACGCGTATCGGTCGCTTAATCCCAACGGGCTGATCCCGGTTCTGGAAACGCCGCAGGGCCCGATCTTTGAAACCGCGGCGATCCTGCTTTGGCTGACGGAGCGCCATGGTCAACTTGCCCCGACGGCGGATGATCCTGAACGCGCCGGATTTCTGAAATGGCTGTTTTTTGCGTCCAACACGTTGCATGCGGATCTGCGCATCCTGTTCTACGCTGAAAAATACATAGACGCCTCACAGGCCGACACGCTGCGCGCGGGCATCCGACCCCGGTTGCTGCAGCACCTGCGGCTGCTGGATGCGCTGGCGCAACGCGGGCCTGAGTGGTTTCGCGCAGGTGTCCCATCGGTTCTGACCTATTATGTCGCCTGCATGATGCGCTGGATGGCCCTGTACCCCGTAAGTGCTAACCGTAGCTGGTATCAACTGGCCGACACGCCGCATCTGCAGAAAGTTCTTCTGCACCTTGAGACATGCCCCGCCACCCGTTCGGCAATCGCTGCGGAAGGTTTGGGCGTTACACCTTTCACATCCCCTACTTACGCTAATCCCCCGGAAGGCTCGGCTATCTGATATGTTCCTATCTGTCTTCGATATGTTCAAAGTGGGCATTGGCCCGTCTTCATCGCACACAATGGGCCCGATGGTGGCCGCGGCGCGCTTTTTGGACATGATGCGCGCCTCCCCCTTTGAATTTACAGGCCTGAAAGGATCGTTGCACGGCTCGCTTGCCTTCACCGGTGTCGGTCACGCGACCGATCGGGCGACCATTCTGGGTCTGGCGGGTTTTGTTCCTGACACCTATGACAATGAAAAGGCCGAGGCCGCGCTGGCTGATATCGCCCGCACGCACACGGTCACGCCCGAAGGCCTGCCGACGCTTCATTTCGATCCCAAGGCGGATCTGATCTTTGACTACGACAACAATCTGCCCGGACACGCCAACGGGATGATCCTGATGGCCACCGACGCACAGGGCGATGTGATCCTGCGGCAGGTGTTCTATTCGATCGGCGGCGGCTTTGTCCTGACCGAGGAAGAACTGGCCGAGGGGAAAGACACCGACGAAGGCGACCCGGTCCCGTTCCCGTTCAAATCCGCCGCAGAAATGCTTGAGATGGCCAAATCCAGTGGCAAAAGCATTGCCGGGATGAAGCGCGCGAACGAGATCGCGCGGGGCTGCGCCGACAGTTTCGCGAAAGGCTCGGCCCGCCTGTGGGACGTCATGAATTCCTGTATCGAACGTGGCTTGACCACTGACGGCATCCTTCCGGGCGGGTTGAAAGTGCGCCGCCGCGCGAAAGGCATCTATGATGCGCTGATGGCCGAGCGCGGCATGAACCTGACCGCGCCGCACACGATCAACGACTGGATGAGCGTCTATGCCATGGCGGTCAACGAGGAAAACGCGTCGGGCGGGCAAGTTGTCACCGCGCCCACCAACGGGGCCGCAGGTGTTCTGCCCGCTGTTCTGCGCTATTATCTGGATCACGTACCGGGCGCGTCCGAGAGCCATATCGAGGATTTCTTGCTGACCGCAGCGGCCATTGGTGGATTGGTGAAATACAACGCCTCAATCTCGGGTGCCGAAGCGGGATGTCAGGCCGAAGTTGGCAGCGCGGCCGCCATGGCGGCAGCCGGGCTTTGCGCCGTGATGGGGGGAACCCCCGAACAGGTGGAAAATGCCGCCGAGATCGCGCTGGAGCATCATCTGGGCATGACCTGCGACCCTGTTGCCGGGCTGGTTCAGGTTCCTTGTATCGAACGAAACGGGCTGGGGGCCATCAAAGCGGTCTCAGCGGCCTCGCTGGCCTTGCGCGGGGACGGTCAGCATTTCGTGCCGCTGGACGCGGTGATCGAGACGATGCGCCAGACCGGCCATGACATGCATGAGAAATACAAGGAAACGTCGCTGGGTGGTCTGGCTGTGAACGTACCGAACTGCTGAAACAGAAAGCGAGGGGCGACATGCGTGGACATTGTCTGTGCGGCAAGATCCGGTTCGAGGTCGACCCTCCGGTACTGTCATGCGTCAGCTGCCATTGCGACAGTTGCCGTCGCCAATGCGCAGCGCCGATGACAACGTATTTCGGAGTTCACGATGGCCATTGGCGGTGGACCGGTGAAGAGCCCAAGCGTTTCAACTCCTCTCCCGGTGTCGAGCGCAGCTTCTGCCCGCACTGCGGCACGCCAATGTCCTTCCGTTCAACCGCCATGTCGGATGTGATGCACCTTTTTGTCGCGACACTGGACTCTCCTGACACGCTGGAACCTACGTTGCATGTCGCGCATGAAGAAAAGCTGAAATGGCTGAAATTGGAGGATGGTTTGCCTACCTGCAACGGGCCGGATTACACCAAGGTTCAGCCCCTGGCCGACCGCTGACAACAGCGCTTCCCTCTGCGTCGCGAAACAGTTAGCGTCGCGCTCGTGACTCAGGACAGACCCGTCTTTGGCATCTTTTTGATGCTCGGTTTTTGCGTGCTCGCGCCCTTGGGGGATGCGATGGCGAAGCTGTTGGGCGAGACCACGCCGCTGGGTCTGCTGGTCACGGTGCGTTTCGCGGTGCAAGCGGTGATCCTGATCCCGCTGGTTGCGGTGACGGGGCGACCCTGGCGGATGCGCGGACGGATCCTGCGGCTGACCCTGCTACGGACGCTGCTGCATATCATCGGCATTTCGGCCATGTTCAGCGCGCTGCAATTCCTGCCCTTGGCGGACGCCGTTGCTATTGCTTTCGTCATGCCATTCATCATGCTGCTGCTGGGCAAATATGTTCTGGAGGAAGAGGTCGGTTCCCGCCGTCTTGCCGCCTGCATTGTCGGGTTCATCGGCACATTGCTGGTCATTCAACCCAGCTTTGCCGAGGTGGGTGCACCTGCGTTGCTGCCACTGATCGTTGCCGTAGTCTTTGCCTTGTTCATGCTGGTCACACGGCAAGTCGCGAAAGAGACCGATCCGGTGTCGTTGCAAGCCGTGTCCGGCGTATTTGCGACAGTCCTTCTGGCTCCGATCCTTCTGATTGGCACGCAAATGAACATTCAAGAGCTCTCGATGACCCTGCCGTCCAGCGACCTGAACTGGCTGCTGATTGCGATCGGGGTGTTGGGTACGGTCGCCCATCTGCTGATGACTTGGTCGCTGCGCTATGCGCCCTCTGCTACACTGGCCCCGATGCAATATCTGGAAATCCCGGTTGCAACCCTGATCGGATGGGTGATCTTCAGCGACCTGCCCGACGGATTGGCTGCAGTTGGCATCGTCATTACCATTGCCGCAGGCCTGTACGTCATTCTGCGCGAGCGGGCCAGCGCCCGGTCTGCCCCGACAGAAACACCTGCATAAGCGGATCGAGTGCAGCGCGCGGGATCATCACCAGCAAGCCCGGCCCATCCATCTTCAGCTCGACAGGTGCCAGTGCGCGGTTGGACGTTCCCACCTGCCCGTCCGGCCGAAAGGCCAGATCGTCAATCGGCCATTCCAGCCCGGTACTACGCCCCGTCACTGACTGCATCGGAAACAGCGAGACCACATCGCCGGGCGCAACCGGCAGCTTGATCTCTGGCGGTGCGTGAAAAACCAACTCACGTTCGCCCAGCAATATGCAGGCCTGATCCTGCCGTCGGACCAGAACATTCAGAACGGCCAGTTGATGATCAAGCCGCCCGCCAAGAAACCCTGCCCCCAGAACCAGCGGAGCGTGCAGATTGCGCAGAGCCTTGTCGAAATCGGTACTGTCCTGTTCGCGGATGGCAAACAGGCGATCCGCGGGAATTTTTGCTTGCGTCGCTTGGCTCAGCGAATCGAAGTCACCAATCACCGCATCGGGAATCCGGCCTGATTCTGTCAAAACGTCCGCTCCGCCATCGGCGGCAACGACCGAATTGACGCGATTCAGCACCAGATTCAGGTCTCCATATCCGATAAATCCCCCTCCGAACAACCCAATTGGATCGGCAGAGCGTACAATTGGCTTGATTTTCCTAAGATTGGCCATTTTTCCCGGATTTGGACACATTAAGACCACAAAATGATAGGTTCATGCATAAAGTTCAGAGCCTTCGTGTGCTCCCGATTCCGGGTAAGTGGGCTCTCGTAGTTTGTAAAGGACGTGCGTCTGATGGTACAGAATAACAAGGTATTAACCGTTTCATATGGAACCTTCTCCTGCACTTTGGAAGGATTTGATGATTCCTTTGAAACGATGAAAGCCATCGCCGAGTATTTCCGCGATCTCGCAGCGGATGACCGTTACTTCGGCTCGGAACCCCCGCAACCGGATGCCGAAATGCTGACCCGCATCGCCCGGCGCGATGCATCACAGCGCGTCGAAGCCCGTCAGAACGAATCCGGCCTGTTGCTGCGCGCCACTCAGACCACCGAAACTCCTGTCGCTGCTGAAGAACCGGCCCCGCACACGGCCGCTATCAAGGCTGCCGAAACTCCCACTCATGTTCAGCCGCAACCGGCCCCCGCGCAGACCGGGTTCGCCGAAGCGGAACCTGTCGCGGACACCCCGCCACCGGCTGCTGACAGCATCGCGGCGAAACTGCAACGCATTCGCGCGGTCGTCTCTCATTCCGACGTGCCCGCTGCCGAGTATTCCGAAGACGAAGAGTCGCCGCTGCTGGCCAATACCGCCCCCCCGGTAGATGCTGTGGCCGCTGCGTTTGAGGCCGGTGCGCTCAGCGCAGAAGACTTTGCCGAACCCACAGAGCCTGAATCCCAGGAAACCGAAGAGCCCGCGGCACCTGCGATTGATGAGTTGCAGGATCAGGAAGCTGAAGAACCGCAAGCGGCTGAGACAGCAGAAGCGCTGATCCCCGAAGGTGCTGAAACTCAGATCGAAGAAACCGTTGACTTGCAGGCGCCCCTGACCCCCCAGCCCCTGCATATCGACGAAATCGAAGACGCGCCGGTGGCGGATCAGTCCGCTGCCGAGCCTTTGTTCGCTGATCTTGAAGACGTTGCCGAAGACGATTTCGACGAAGAAGATGCCCCCAACATCCTCAACGTTGAAGACGTAGCAATTGAATCCGACGATGAACCGGTCGAGGAAGACCTGACGCAGGGTGTATTGACGGCAGAAGACGAAATGCACCTGTTGACCGAAATTTCCGAGATCGAACAGCACCTGTCCGGTCGTTCGAGCCAAAAACTGGCTGACGATGCGGATCCCGATCAGGATATGTCGCGCCTGATGGCAAAGACCGGCGAGCATATGGATGACCCCAGCAGCAGCGATGCGCGCGAAACCTATTCGCACCTGCGCACCGCCGTCGCAGCCACCGAAGCCGACCGCGACGGTCAGGCGCGCTCGAAAGAGGCGGCCGACCGGGAATACCGCGGCGATCTGGCATCCGTGGTCAGCCCACGGCGACCCGAAATCAAGGTAACCAGCATGCGTCCGGCACCGGAAGCTCCGGCGCCACTCAAGCTGGTGGCCGAGCAGCGCGTGGATGAACACGGAACATCCGCAAGTCCGGTCTTGCCACGTCGCGTCACTACAGACCAGGAAGCAACCGGATCAGAGGAAGGCGGTTTTGCACAGTTTGCACAGGAACAGGGTGCGCAATCGCTGCCTGATCTTCTGGAAGCGGCTGCCGCCTATCTGTCCTTCATCGAAGGTCAGGAGCAGTTTTCGCGCCCGCAGCTGATGAACAAGGTGCGTTCGCTGAAACAAGACGAGTTCAATCGCGAAGAAAGCCTGCGTTCTTTTGGGCAGTTGCTGCGCGATGGTAAAATCGAGAAAGCCGGAGGCGGGCGTTTCGCGGCGTCCAACCTGATCGGTTTTCGCCCCGATGACGAGCGTGCCGTAGGCTGATCACGCTTGAAGGTTATCAATCAAGGCCGGGTTTACCCCCGGCCTTTTTGCTTTTGGCCATTGGACCAAACGCCCGTCCTGAATGACAAAGCCCGAACGTTTCGACTGTTACCAGACGGTCGTCACCAAAGCGCCGAGGACCACGCGTTTTCCCGCACGGCACTCAGCAGGCCCGGTCATTTACACGTACCTCACGAGCGCTAGGACTGATCGGGGTCTTCTTTACCGACGCCGCGAAACACGAACTTGAACGGCAGGGCCCAAAGGATGCCCAGCACGATATAAACCAGCAACTCAATCCAGATCGGAGGACGCCCCAGCAAGTTCACGATCGTCACCACGGCGATGATGTACAGCGGAAGGCCAAGCACAAGGATCACCAGCGACCAGCGCCGGCGTGCCTTGTAACTCAACCCTTTCTTCTGTTTCTCGCGCATCAGTCAGCAAAGGGGTCCGTCACCAGAATGGTGTCGTCCCGCTCCGGGCTTGTGGACAAAAGCGCAACCGGGCATTCGATCAGTTCTTCGACCCGACGCACATATTTGATCGCATTTGCAGGTAAATCCGCCCAGCTGCGCGCGCCTTCGGTCGATTCGCTCCACCCCGGCATTTCTTCATAAATCGGGGTACAGCGGGCTTGCTGATCAGCAGCGGTCGGAAGGTAATCCAAACGTTCGCCATCCAGCTCATACCCGGTACAGATCTTAAGTGTCTCAAACCCGTCCAGAACATCCAGCTTGGTCAGCGAAATACCGTTCACGCCGCTGGTTGCGCAGGTCTGGCGCACCAGACAGGCGTCGAACCATCCGCAGCGGCGCTTGCGGCCTGTTGTCGTGCCGAATTCGTGCCCGCGTTCACCCAGACGCTGACCGTCTGCGTCTTCCAACTCGGTCGGGAACGGCCCTTCTCCAACACGGGTGGTATAGGCCTTAACAATGCCAAGCACGAAATTGATCGAGCCTGGGCCGATACCAACACCGGTTGCCGCCTGCCCCGCAATCACGTTTGACGACGTCACAAAGGGATAGGTGCCGAAATCGATATCCAGCAGCGCGCCCTGCGCCCCTTCAAACAGGATGCGTTTCCCGGCCTTGCGCTTTTCGTTCAGCACTTTCCAGACGGGAGCTGCAAACGGCAGAATTTGTTGCGCGATCTCTTTGAGTTGAGCAATCAGCGCGTCGCGGTCAACCGGCTCGATACCCAGACCCTTGCGCAACGGATCGTGATGTTGCAATGCGCGGTCCACGCGGGCCTCCAGCGTGGCTTCGTCCGCCAGATCGGCAACGCGAACAGAACGCCGCCCAACCTTGTCTTCATAGGCCGGGCCAATTCCGCGACCGGTTGTTCCGATCTTGGTGCCTTTGCTCGCAGCTTCCTCGCGCGCACGGTCCAGCTCGCCATGAATGGGCAGAATCAATGGCGTGTTTTCAGCGATCATCAGCGTCTCAGGAGTGATCTCAACACCCTGCGCCCGGATGGTTGCGATCTCATTGACCAGATGCCAGGGGTCCAGAACCACGCCGTTGCCAATAACGCTCAACTTGCCGCCGCGTACCACGCCCGAAGGAAGCGCGTGCAGCTTATAAACCTCACCGTCGATCACCAGCGTATGACCGGCATTGTGACCGCCCTGAAAACGCGCGATTACGTCCGCCCTTTCGCTGAGCCAGTCGACAATCTTGCCTTTTCCTTCGTCGCCCCATTGGGCGCCGACAACAACCACGTTGGCCATATCCGGTCCTTTTCGTGCTGAGTGATCAAACCCGGCTCATATAGCGGGGCAAAAACGGCAGGGAAACCGATATTTCGCCGCAGAGGAAAATCGGGCTCGCGCGCGATGCCTCCAGCGGGGATATTTGTAGCCAGATGAAGAGTGGATCCCCTGCTTCACCTGGCTGTAAATATCCCGGGGGAGGCGCCCGGAACGGGCGGCGGGGGCAGAGCCCCCTAACCCTGTCGCCGTAAGTGGACAGGTTGCCCATGCGGAGTGGTCAGGTAAGCCTCTTCCCAGGCCTTATGCAGATCAAGCACATCTTTCGGCCTTGCAGCGCCCTGTTCGGCCAGCAATGCCTCAAGCGTTTCCAGCCATGCGTGGAAGTAATCGTCACCGCCATCCAATTCCCGGGCAAGCCCATTGTGTTTCAATGTCGCTGAAAAGCGCGCCGCCCAATCCGCCCACTCGAACCGCCCAGCCTCGTTCAGCGCGACGGTGACGGCAAAGACCTGAGCGTGCCAGGGCTCAGCAAAAACCGGCTCGGGGGCTCCGTATGTGATACAGTCGTTCATGCCGGTTGCAGGTAGCTTTGCCAGAGGTCCAGAACCACCTGGTCAGCGGGATGTTCGGGGGCGGCCCAGAGTTCTGATGCCGCAAAGACCACTGCATAAATCGGCTCTGGCGCCTCACCCAACCCATGCGCATTGGAATCGGGCAGAACATGGGTTCCGTGCAGGCGCAGGATTCGGCCCCTGGCACCGGATGCATAGACAGGCAGGCGCGTGTGACCTCCATCCACGAGGCGATTTGCTGTCGGCCGGACCGTGACAACCTCTTGCCCCACAGAATACAGCGCCGCGACATTGGAAGGCCTGTCCGCAGGCCCGCCTTTGGCCAGCGCAGCGGACACCGCTTCGGCCTTGAGCGCTCTGTCTGCAAAGGGGTGCGGATTGTCGCCGCTCACGCCACGCAGATCATCCAATGTCAGAACACCCTTTTCGACCAGCAGATCGGCCAGACCGGATATCCATTTCTCATAATACGAAAACCGGGTGTAATCCTTCGGAGACAAGCGTTCGCGCGCGTGGCGCGAAACGTCGATGTTCCACTGCCCCAGAAACCCGGATGCAAGTGTCACCGCAAGAGCGCGGGCGTGCCAGTCTTCGGCAAAAACAGGCGCGTCCTCTGCCTCGGGGTGTATCGGACCATCACCGAAACGGCCTCCCATATCGTGAACGCGGGTCATGATGGCACCTTGGGAAGGCCCGTGCCGATCATGCTGTCGCGCGTCACAAGCGCAGCAAGCTCATCTTCGCTCATTCCGTCTGTGCCTTCAGGGCGCATGGGCAAGACGAGATAGCGAATCTCGGCCGTCGAATCCCAAACCCGTACAGAGGTGTCTTGGGGCAAGGTGACGCCGAATTCGGCCAACACCTTGCGCGGTTCTCGCACTGCGCGGGCTCGGTAGGCGTCGGATTTGTACCATCCGGGCGGGATACCCAGCAGCGGCCAAGGGTAACAGCTGCACAGGGTGCAGACGACCATATTGTGCCGGTCCGGTGTATTCTCGACCACCACCATATGTTCGCCCTGGCGGCCATAGTAGCCAAGGTCCGCTACGACCGGAGTGGCGTCTTCAAGCAGGGCAGCTTTGAAGGCAGGGTCGCTCCAGGCTTTGGCAACGACGCGCGCGCCGTTTTGCGGCCCGATCCTGTTCTGATAAGTGTCGATGATCTCATCCAGAGCCGCCGGATCGATCAGCCCTTTGCGGGTCAGAATCGTCTCGAGCGCTTTGACGCGCAATGCGGGTTCAGGTGGCAACAGGGCATGCGGGTGGTCGTGATCGTCATGTGGCATGGCCGCAGCCTGCGTCACAAATCAACACACTGTCCAGTCCCTTTGACGTGATGGGATACATCAAAGAAGTTGATGCCAACTCCTGACTTGCCCCCGCTGGCAAACTTGCATAAGTACCACGCGATACACGCCACGCTGTACAGGACCACCATGGAAAACGTCGTTCTCATTATCCATCTTCTTCTGGCTCTGGGCCTGATCGCCGTTGTCCTGATGCAGCGGTCTGAAGGCGGTGGCCTGGGTATGGGTGGTGGCGGTGCCATGGCCGGTCGCGCAGCAGCGACGGCATTGGGCAAGCTGACGTGGATTCTGGCGGCCTGTTTCATCGTCACCTCGATCACGCTGACCATTCTTGCGGCTCAGAAATCTTCGGGCAGCTCGGTAATCGACCGTCTGGGCGCTCCGGCACCGGCTTCGACCGAGGAAAGCGCACCGGCGATTCCGTCGGTTGATGATCTTTTGCCGCCGGCACAGGACGACAACGCGCCTCTGATCCCGCAGGCGGATTGATCCACAAAACCTAGAAACATGAAAGAGGACTGCAACAGCATCTTGCGGTTCTCTTGCGCTTTTGGCGCGAATCCTTTATACGTGAAGTCCCGTGATGCAGCGGTTTTTCGGAACCGCCGGGCAGCTGATTTTGACGTCTCACGGGAGCAGCCGAAAAACTATGGCACGTTTTATTTTCATCACCGGTGGTGTGGTTTCGTCCTTGGGCAAAGGGCTGGCTTCGGCAGCTTTGGGCGCTTTGTTGCAGGCCCGCGGTTATTCGGTGCGTCTGCGCAAGCTGGACCCCTATCTGAACGTCGATCCCGGCACGATGTCGCCCTTTGAGCATGGCGAAGTGTTTGTCACCGATGATGGCGCCGAGACCGATCTGGACCTTGGCCATTACGAACGGTTCACCGGTGTCGCAGCGCGCAAGACCGACTCGGTCAGTTCCGGGCGGATTTATTCAAACGTGCTCGAGAAAGAACGCCGCGGCGATTACCTTGGCAAGACCATTCAGGTGATCCCGCACGTCACCAACGAGATCAAGGATTTCATCGCCATCGGCGAGGATGAGGTTGATTTCATGCTGTGTGAGATTGGCGGTACCGTGGGTGACATCGAAGGCCTGCCCTTCTTTGAAGCCATCCGACAGTTCAGTCAGGACAAACCGCGCGGCCAGTGTATCTTTATGCATCTGACGTTGCTGCCCTACATCAAAGCGTCGGGTGAGTTGAAAACCAAGCCTACCCAGCACTCGGTGAAAGAACTGCGCTCGATCGGTCTGGCCCCCGATATTCTGGTCTGCCGGTCCGAAGGGCCGATCCCGACCAAGGAACGGGAAAAGCTTGCCCTGTTCTGTAACGTGCGTCCGGACAGCGTGATCGCGGCGCAGGACCTGTCCACCATTTACGACGCGCCGCTGGCCTATCACCGCGAGGGGCTGGACCAGGCCGTTCTGGATGCCTTCCAGATCAGCCCCGCCCCCAAACCTGATCTGGCCAAATGGGAAGATGTCAGCGACCGCATCCACAACGCCGAAGGCGAAGTGAAAGTGGCCATTGTCGGCAAATACACGCAGCTTGAAGACGCCTATAAGTCGATTGCCGAGGCGCTGACCCATGGCGGTATGGCCAACCGTGTGAAGGTCAAGATCGAGTGGGTGGATGCCGAAGTTTTCGACACCGAAGACGCAGCTCCGTATCTGGAAGGCTTCCACGCCATCCTCGTCCCCGGTGGTTTTGGCGAGCGTGGCACCGAAGGCAAGATCAAGGCGGCGCAATATGCGCGCGAGCACAAAGTCCCCTATCTGGGCATTTGTCTTGGCATGCAGATGGCGGTGATCGAGGCAGCGCGGAACGTTGCGGGTATTACCGAAGCCGGGTCCGAGGAATTCGACCATGAGGCCGGGAAGAAACGGTTTGAACCGGTGGTCTATCACCTCAAAGAGTGGGTACAGGGCAACCACAAGGTCGAGCGCAAGGTCGGCGACGACAAGGGCGGCACAATGCGCCTTGGGGCTTACAACGCAGTATTGGCGGATGGATCCAAAGTGGCCGAGGTTTATGGCGGCACGCAGATCGAGGAACGACACCGTCACCGCTATGAAGTGGACATCAAGTATCGCGACAAGCTTGAAAAAGCGGGCCTGAAGTTTTCGGGCATGTCGCCGGACGGACGTCTGCCCGAAATCGTGGAATGGGCGGATCATCCGTGGTTCATCGGCGTTCAGTACCACCCGGAACTGAAGTCCAAGCCGTTTGACCCGCATCCGCTGTTTCGCGATTTTGTGCGGGCCGCGAAAGACACCTCGCGCCTGGTCTAATCTCTGACTGTGTCGGACTGTCACCCCACGTTGTTTCGTGGGGGCTGACCTCTTAACTGTGTGGAGAGGCAGGTTTTCTGCTTTTGCATTTCACGGTTTCAGGAGATTTCCGATGAGCAACGCAACAACGATCACCAACCTTCAGCAAGCGCTTCACATGGAGCTTACTGCCGCGCACCAATACCAGTTGCACGCACACGTACTGGACGACTGGGGCCTTGATATTCTGGCCGATAAAATGCGGGGCGAGATGCAGGAAGAGCTGGTGCATTCTGACGCCTTTATCGAACGTATCCTGTTTCTGGGTGGAACCCCCGAGCTTGCGTTTCAAAAAAGCCCGGCCGCAGCGGGCACACTGGAAGAAATGTTCGCGTCTGATCTCAAAGACGAGAGTGAGGCCGTCGATTTCTACACCAATGCAGCGCAACAGGCGGCCGAAGTCGGTGATGTTGGTTCGCGTACATTGTTCGAACGTATCCTGATGGAAGAAGAAGGTCATAAAGCCTGGCTGGAGACACAGCTGAGCCTGCTGCAACGTCTTGGCGAATCTGCGTTTAGCGCGAAATTCGTCTCTGGCGCTGCGGGCGAAGCCTGAGGCCTTGGTTTCAAACCGGTGGATGTCACAGGTACTTTGCACAGCTGACGCAATCTGTGCCTGTGCCGTCACCTCAAAGTGACCTGTCTGGGTGCAAAAACTCTGGCCGGGTCATTTTCACAGCGTTAGCTGTAGGATACGCGACAACAGGAGAGTTCCGATGACCAGCCAGTCCCAGAAAGCCGTGACCTTTACCAGCCTTCACAAGAAAGGCGATCCTGTCATTCTGTTCAATATCTGGGACGCTGGCAGCGCTGGCGCTGTTCGGGACGCTGGTGCCCAGGCCATCGCGACCGGCAGTGCCCCTGTTGCCATGGCGCAGGGCTATGGCGACGGGCAGAACATTCCACTTGAGGCCGCGTTGGACAATGCACGCCGCATCGTTGCAGCGGTTGACTTGCCCGTAACACTGGATTTCGAGGGCGCTTATGCCGAAGACCCGCAAGGGATCGCGCAAAACGTTCAGCGCGCGCTGGACTGCGGTGTTGTTGGTTTCAACTTTGAAGACCAGATCATAGGTGGAGACGGCCTCTTTGACATCGCCACTCAGGCCAAACGTGTTGAAGCGATGTGCGACGCCTGCGCGCGCGCAGGCATTCCCGCCTATGTCAATGCGCGCACAGATATCTTCCTGAAGGCAGCAGCGGACACCCATGACGACACGATGCTGGATGAGGCCATTGCCCGTGCCAATGCCTATGCTGATGCAGGTGCCAGCGGATTCTTTGCACCTGGGCTAAAGAACGAAGCCCTGATCGCCCGGCTTTGCGAATCCACGGCCTTACCGGTCAATATCATCGCCCTGCCCGGCACGCCGGATACGCCCACCCTGGCAAAACTGGGGGTTGCGCGGATCAGCTACGGTCCGGTTCCCTATCGCCAAATGCTGGCCTGGTTGCAAACCGCAGCCAAAGAGGCCCTGACCTGGTAATCACGTCAAAAGCCTGACCGAAGCCATTTCACCGGATCCTGAGTGATCTGGGTGGTAATTTATCTTCAAAGTTGGCTAGGGTTTTCATTGAAAATCCCCGACCAACTAAACCGATCAAGACACCTGAATCCCCGTAAACCCTGACTGGTCGAAAGATAACGTTAAGTTTTTGAACGCCTTTTTTTAAGGCGCCGATAGTTCATATTCCGAAGTATCTGACCAATTTTGGATCCTCGTAATTGATACCTTTTGCCGCCGGGAAACAACGCCAACTTTCCATGAACAGCACCGAACTGTGTTACACGCCAGCCCTGATCCTTCCAGACCCGGTGCAGAAGCTCCAATCGAACATCTGCGTAATCTTCGGCATTCAAAACCTGAACGTCTTGCGCTGGCTTACGCATCACGACCATGAATTCGATACCCTTGGGTTCCTGCACGTCTTCGATTTGCAAAGATGTCAAGCCCAAGTATTGGCAGTCTTGCAGCATCAAGCGCAGCGAACTGGGTGTCATAACAGTGCAATGAGCATCCTGATAAGGAGATTCTGGCGTTGTTTGCTGCCACTGTTCCCACAAAACAGCGGGATCAAATTGCAGTCTGTGAAGTTCAGGTGGTGTTTGATGGTTAACAGGCTTGAACTCTGCGCCGCAGGCCTCACGGGAGAGAACGTAACGCGAGTCAAAAACCTGCTTTTCTGTCGGTTTCTTGCGATCTTCCCGGTAGGCTTCAAGCCATTCTGACGTAGTTGTCGGGGGGCGGAAATGGTCGAAACATAACCGCCCATCCGGTACGATCATGATCAAGCGCCCCCCTGACTTCAGTAGCGCCTCACAAGCTTGAAGAAATTTGATCGGATTCGGCAAATGTTCAAAATTATGGGAACTATATATATAATCGAAACTGCCATGTTCGTCTTTTGGCACAACTGAACCCAACTCGGTGGCGCTGCCGACGAAGTCTATCTCCTCTATTAGGCCGTAACTATCAGGGTTAATTGTGTCATTTCCCTCCGCCGACGCCAAAAGTTCTTGCGCGGTCAGTACGTCTGCTATTTTGACATTGTAGCCTTCAGCTTTCGAAACGAGCGGATTGAACCAAGGTGCGATTTCCAGCCCCTTGTCTGATTTACTGATCCCCATTGCACCAGGTAAACGCGGTATCATCTGAAACTTCCTTTCAAATACAACTTTATCGTGCACAGGTCCGACACGGCGCTGGATACATGCAATACTGTATCAAGACCAGCATTTCGTGCTTGGCCGATCACGACCTGTCGTCTAGGTGTTTGTTATGTTGAAAAGGTTCTTTAAGGCGCTCAGACCGCCTCATCATGAACAGTTGCCGGACCCGGATGCAGAACTTGCTCTGGGCGCCCTCATGGTGCGCGTCGCGCAGGCAGATCGCGATTACAAGCTGGAAGAGATCAGTCTGATCGACAAGATACTGGCCCGTCTGTACCAGCATAACGCGATTGAGGCAGCCAAGGTGCGTGCCACCTGTGAAAAACTCCATGCTGCGGCACCGGAAACAGATACGTTCGGCAAACTGATCCGGGAAACCACGGATCTGAAAGAGCGGCTGGCAGCCCTTGACGCGTTGTGGGAAATCGTTCTGGCGGATGGCAGTTCGGACGAGGGCGAGATAAAGATCGTCGAAGAAGCCCGCATTGCCATGGGCCTGAGCTACAATGACAGTCAGGCAGCGCGCGAGCGCGTCCAAAGCCGCTTGGATGTGAGTTAAGCGCCCGCTATATCTTACCCATGTTCAGTGACTTTCTTTCCAGGCTCACACAGCCCAAGCCCGACCCGCTTGTCGAAGATGATGCCCGCCTGGCCCTGACGGCCCTGCTGGTGCGTCTGGCACGATCTGACAACGATTATTCTGCCTCAGAAATGTCGCGCATCGACCGCATATCGGCAGAACGATACGGTTTGTCCCCATTCGAAAGCGCGGCTTTGCGCGCCCGTGCCGAAGATCTGGAGGCTGAAGCCCCCGACACGGTCCGTTTTACCCGCGCCATCAAGGAAGCAGTCGCTTATGAAAACCGGCTGGCGGTGGTTCAGGCGCTGTGGTCAGTGGCCCTGGCTGATGGCCACCGCACGGGTGAGGAGGACTCGCTGCTGCGTCTGGTTGTCAGCCTGCTGGGGGTCAGCGACGTGGATTCGGCTTTGGCCCGGCAAAAGGCCGCCAAATCTTGATAGCCATGCTTGGCATGTACGACATGCCCGAGGTTCAGGCCGCCAATGGTCGGTTCTGGGGGTTGATTCGCACGAATCTGGGTTACGGGCCAGAACAGCTGACCCGAGACGCCGATGTTTGGCAGGTTTGGCTTGATCCCGATCTGGTGCTGGCACAGACCTGTGGAATGCCCTATCGCACACGCTTGCATGGTCGTGTTCAACTGGTGGGCACCCCGGATTACGGCCTGCCCGGTTGCCCTGCCGGGCATTATTGCTCGGTCTTTGTGGCGCGGCGCGACGACGACCGCACGCTGGCGGGAATGACTGACGGTATCTTCGCATATAACGAAGCATTGTCCCAATCCGGCTGGGCGGCACCCATCACGCATTTATCCCGGGAGAACCTGTATCCTGCGTCGTTGTTGGAGACAGGCGGTCACGCGCTGTCAGCGCAGGCGGTCTCGGAGGGGAAGGCAGATTTCGCGGCGCTGGATGCGTTGACCTGGATGATGTTGCAAGAACATACCGATCTGGGCGAAAGCCTGCGCGAACTGGCAAAAACCGCTTTTACACCGACCCTGCCCTATATTACCGGACCCGACCAAAACGCGGATCTGGTCGCAGACGCAGTTCGGGCAGCAATAGAAAACCTTGCCGAACACGACCGCAAAACGCTGCACATTCAGGGGCTGATCGACATCCCGGCGGAGGAGTACCTGTCCGTACCGACCCCGCCACCGCCATGCGCCCAGCGGATAATCTGATGGCCAAATTGTCGGGTGCATTTGGTCAATTTGACAGTTTCCGACCCTGAATTTGCGAATTGCGCATTGCATTGAGCAAATTTTTCGGCCCTAGTACCGCACCAACACCACAAACTACTGGACTGCCCGTGACAGAAACCGCTCCCGTCATCGAAATCAAAAACCTTCACAAAAGCTTCGGCAATCTGGAAGTGTTGAAGGGGGTGGACATCACAGCGCATGGCGGCGACGTGGTCTCGTTGATCGGGTCATCGGGGTCAGGAAAATCAACTTTGCTGCGCTGCTGCAATCTGTTGGAAGACAGCCAGCAGGGCGAAATCCTGTTCAAAGGCGAACCTGTCAAATGGTCGGGCGATAGCCATGGGCGCCGCCCCGCGGACCCCAAGCAGGTCCTGCGCATCCGCACCAACCTGTCGATGGTGTTTCAGCAGTTCAATCTGTGGGCGCATATGACCATCCTGCAAAATGTCATGGAAGCCCCCGTGACCGTTCTGGGCCGCGACAAGGCCGAAGTGGAAGACAGCGCGCGCAAATACCTTGAGAAAGTTGGCATTGGCGACAAATGCGACGCCTATCCGGCGCAATTGTCCGGCGGTCAGCAACAGCGCGCCGCTATCGCGCGGGGGCTGTGCATGGAACCACAGGCGCTGTTGTTCGACGAACCGACCTCGGCGCTGGATCCCGAACTGGAACAGGAAGTGATCAAGGTGATCAAGGATCTGGCAGCCGAAGGGCGCACCATGATCATCGTGACTCATGACATGAAAATGGCGGCAGATATCTCGAGCCACGTGGTATTTCTTCATCAGGGCCTGATCGAGGAAGAAGGTTTGCCCGAAGATATCTTTACGTCACCCGAATCCGAGCGGCTTCGGGGCTTTCTCTCCGCCACTCAGGCGGCTTAACTTCAAGAACAGAACCAAAACTGGGGAGTAACCAATGAAAAACCTGATTCTGTCCACTGCGGCCCTGGCGCTGACTGCTGGTATCGCCATGGCCGACACGATCCGCATGGGCACCGAGGGCGCCTACCCTCCGTACAACTTCATCAACGATGCAGGTGAAATCGACGGGTTCGAGCGTGAAGTCGGCGACGAGCTGTGCAAACGCGCCAACCTGGAGTGTGAATGGGTCAAGAACGACTGGGATTCGATCATTCCGAACCTGGTCTCGGGCAACTACGACACCATCATCGCCGGTATGTCGATCACAGCCGAACGTGATGAGGTCATCGACTTTACCCAAGACTATTACCCGCCGACCGCTTCGGCCTATGTTGCGACCTCTGACTCGGCAGACGTAACTGGTGGTGTCGTTGCGGCGCAAACCGCCACGATCCAGGCAGGCCACGTTGCCGAATCCGGTGCAACCCTGGTCGAATTCGCGACCCCGGAAGAAACCATTGCAGCTGTCCGTAACGGCGAAGCCGATGCAGTTCTGGCCGACCGCGACTATCTGGTGCCGCTGGTCGAGGAATCGGGCGGTGAGCTGGTCTTTGTCGGCGATCCGGTTCCGCTGGGCGGCGGCGTCGGCATGGGCCTGCGTGAAAGCGACGGTGAACTGCGCGGCAAGTTCGACGAAGCCATCACTTCGATGAAAGCCGACGGCACGCTGAACGAGATGCTGATCAAGTGGTTCGGTGAAGGCACCGCCACATACGGTACTGACGGTTCGGTCGTCACCAACTAAGACCTGACCAATCCCGGTCCGGTGCCTCGGCACCGGGCCGATTCCGGCCTAGCCGGAACAGACGTTGGAAAGACGCCATATGTTCTCGTACTGCGCTGATCCTGACACGCTGGGCACGTTCCGCTGGTTTTCATGCTACCTGACCAATGGCGTACACTGGTCGTTCTACCTGTCTTTCATCAAGGTTTTGGCCCTGCTGGCTGTGACCGCGCCCGTCGCACTTGGCTTCGGGTTTGCAGGTGCCATGGCGGCGCGCTCGCATTTCCCCCCGCTCAGCTGGCTGGGCAAAGGGTATATCGCGATTGTGCGCGGCGTGCCCGACATTGCGTTTTTCCTGTTTTTCGTCATCGCACTGGATCAGGCGTTCGAGTGGACGCGGCATAAGATATTGTGCCCGGACTGGACCGACCCAATCCGCCAGGGCAATGATTTCCTTGTTTGTCAGGCTGCCAAGCTGCCACTCGGGACCGCGCCTGAATGGATGCATGAAACCTATGGGTTTTTCCTGGCGGTCATCACGTTCTCTATCGTTTTTGGCGCCTTTGCGGCCAATGTCCTGTTCGGGGGGATGCGCGCCGTACCACATGCGCAGCTGGAAACGGCCGAAGCTTATGGTATGAACCGCCGCCAGACCTTCTGGCGCATCCTGGTGCCTCAGATGTGGGTCTACGCGCTGCCCGGCCTGTCCAATCTGTGGATGGTGCTGATCAAGGCGACGCCCCTGCTCTTCCTGCTGGGTGTTGAAGATATCGTGTATTGGGCGCGCGAACTGGGCGGCACCAAAACCTCGAAATTCACGCAATACCCGCATGGCGACTGGCGCATGTGGTATTTCCTGTTCCTGCTGATCTTCTACCTTGGCATGACCCGTTTCTCGGAACTTGGGTTGGAAAAACTGATGCGGCGATTGTCCCACGGACAGGCCACTTCGGGCGGAGAGCTTCTGCGCAAGGAGACCACGGCATGATGATCCGCGTTCAAGACCGCATCCGGGTGCCGCACGCGATTGCACAGCAATCTGATTCGCGCACGCAATCTCCTTTTCAGGGAGCCCGAGCATGAGCTGCATCCAGACCATTCAGGATTACGGCCTGCGTTCGCTTGGCATTGGGGAGCGCCTGCTGCCCAAGACCGATTTCACCCTGTGCGAACAGTTCACCCTGATCGGCTCGGGCATGATCTGGAACATCTATTTCGGCGTCATGGCGCTGACGACCGGGTTCTTTCTGGCCACTGCACTGGCCGTCGGCAAAGCCTCGACCAACAAATGGCTGCGCAAACCTGCCGAATGGTTCATCTTTCTGTTCCGGGGCTCGCCGCTCTTTATCCAGTTCTTCTTTGCCTATTTCTTCTTCCTGTCGCTGAAGAAAACCTATCCACTGTTTGACGCCTTCACCTCGGCTTGGCTCGGCGCACTGATCGTGCTGTTCCTGAACACCGCAGCCTATTCAGGTGAGATTTTTTATGGTGCTCTGCGCTCGATCCCCAAGGGAGATATCGAAGCGGCAGATGCCTATGGTATGTCCGGCTGGTCGCGGTTTCGGCGGATCGTCTGGCCAACCATGTTGCGGCTGGCCTGGCCTGCCTACACGAACGAAGCCATCTTTCTGTTCCACGCCACCACGCTGGTCTTCTTCTCGGCCTTTCCGGCCTGGCAGCAGCGCGGCGACGCGCTCTATTACGCCAGCTATTTCGCGGACAAGACGTTCAACCCGTTTATCCCCTATCCAATTCTGGCGTTCTATTTCATCTTGCTGACATTGGTGATTGTCGGGGGTTTTGGCCTCATAAACAAACGCCTGAACCGCCACCTGCCCACTGCGAAACGGGTGAAAATGCGGTTCAAACTGAACCTGGCGCGCTAAAGATCAGCGCGCTGGACATTCAGGCGTTCAAGACCCGCATATTTGCTTTTAATGCACTAGGCATCGCGAGCACTGACAGTCGATATTGGGGGAATGGTACCGCCTCCCTGGCTTGAACAGGGGACCTCTGGATCCACAATCCAGCGCTCTAACCAACTGAGCTAAGGCGGCACTTCGTGAGGGGCGATGTACCGAACGCGCCGGGGGAATGCAAGAGGATTAAAGCCGAATTCTCCAGCTTTGTTCGACAAGATCGACCCCAAAGGAATGCACCGGTTTGCTGTCGATCAGTTCCCAGTCAAACGCCCTGTAAAGCGCGCAGGCAGCCGTATGGCTTTCATGGGTCCACAGAACCATTTCCCGATATCCAGCCTCGCGTGCGAAGTCTGTACAGGTCTGTAACAGCCGTTTCCCCAACCCAAGTCCGCGCGCCTCGGGGACAAGCAGGAAGAGGCGCAGTTTGGCGGTCGTCTGGTCCACGCGCACGCAGAAGATGCTACCCAATCTTTGTCCAGCCCGTTCACCAATCCAGCCTTTTTCAAAGGACGGGTCGTTGTCTGCAATGAACTCCTCAAGGATGCGCGCAACCAATGGGGCAAAGCTGTCATCAAATCCTTCGTCGCGCGCATAGAGCAACCCGTGCTGTTCAACCAGCCACGCGGCATCATCGGGGCGAAACGTTCTGAGAACCACTTTATCCATGTCTTATCTGACCGCAAAGGTGACTTGATTCTCAACCCCGTGCGCGTTAGCACGAACGCTCAGGCTCGGAGGCACAGATGGGCATCAATACCGAACGCGATATACAGGCCAACCTGCAAATCGGCCCGACCGATCAGGGGATGGTACGCTTGTTCATCGAAGCCGACGGCATCGAGATTCCGATGGATTTCGATCCCGAGGAAGCCGAAGAAATCGCAGACGAGATCCGCGCCGCGATACAGGCCGCCCTCGCCGTCAAAGGCTGAGCTTTTTACAAGCGCGGATCGCGCAGTGCATGCAGTCGGCGTGCTGCATCTGTTGCAAATTTCTGGATCATCTTTTTGCGCCGCGCTGGAGCAAGCTTGTCCTCGGGCGCCATGCGCACGATCTCGGCATCATAGGCATCAGCAATGATCAAGCCCGTTTCGTCAGGTAACAGATCGGTCGGAAACTCGGTATCCACGGCCCAGAAGAATCGGTCGCACCATTCCAGATAGCCCTGCCATTTGGCATCCGATTGATAATCGGCACGGCTGGATTTGCATTCGATCACCCAAATCTCACCTTTGGGACCCAGGCCCATTACATCGACACGCAGACCACGTGCCGGAACGAATTCTTCAACAGAAACAAAACCATGCGCGGCAAGGTGGCGTGCGACGCCACGCGCCAGTTTCTGTCCGGGCTGCAGATCTAAAGTCATGTCAGAAATGTGAACAATTAGGGAACAAAAGTAAAGTGCTGCGTCGTACTTGACATGATACCTTTGGGTGTCGCATTAATATGATACCAAATGGTATCTCTTCTGGGGTTGCTTATGGATAACCGAACTCAAAACGCGTTTCGTGCGCTGGCCGATCCCACACGTAGGGACATTGTGCAATTGCTCTCGTCTCAAGACATGACCATAGGGCAGTTGACAGACCGGTTCGACATGACCCGGGCCGCGGTCAAAAAACATCTGACCGTGCTATCCGACGGCGGCTTGATCACCGTTGAAACCCGCGGCCGCGAACGCATTAACCGTCTTGAACCACAGGGGATGGCCCCCGTTCTGGACTGGCTCAGATATTTTGACCAGTTCTGGGACGATCGCCTCAACTCTCTCAAGGAAGCTGTTGAAAGGAAATCGAAATGACCGATGCAGTTCTGAATAAATCGATCTTTCTGAGGGCCGAGCCGGAAACGGTTTGGGCTTATCTTACAGACCCGGATCGTCTGGCGGAATGGTTCCACAAACCTCAACATACTCTGTCTGCCGGTCAAAAGCTGGAGATGTTTGGCACAACAAGCGGCGACCTGTTGATCTGGGGTGAGGTTCGCGTTGCCAACCCTCCCAAATATCTGGAATACACGTTCACCGTAAAACCGATGGGCGACGCGGTGAGCGTGGTCAAGTGGACCCTGGAACCCGTCGCAGGCGGGACGCGCCTTGACCTGCGGCATGAAGGCCTGCCGCAGGGGGCCGATGCCTTTGGCCTGATCCTGGCGCTGGACAAGGGTTGGGACGAGCACTTTGGCAAGATGCGCACGGCATTGCACGAAACTGTTGATGCCTGACCCCTTGTGCGAACCCGTCATACGCCCTACTTAAGCGCGTGGCGGGTTCTGCCCTTCTTGTGAAAGGTAGCATTCTGGTGGCCTTAAGCAATTCCGAGGGGGCTGGCTCTGTTCAGGTCCTGGCCTGATTACCTGGCGCCCACCTGTATATACAGGTCCTCGGGAATCAAACCACACGGTTGTTTGGTGGTCCCGCCACATTTTCCACGGAAGTTCAGCGCCCTGCGCGGGCTTCCTGCTTTGCAACCGCCGGTTCAAAGCTGTGTACAACAGGTGTCCCCCGGCGCGGGCCTTGCGGCTTTTCTGCCATGCTCATGATCTTGTAGGCGAACTGAACACCGGCAAAGACAATGCCGTTCATGAACCAGATCATCACCAAAGCGATAAAGCCGATTTCCGAACTGGTTATCAGATGGCGCAGGTTTGCGACATTCAGCGCCAACAGAACGCCGACAAACACAGCCGAAATGACAAAGCCCCAGGCAACTTGCGTGATATAAAGGCGGATCAGTTTGGGCATGGCGAACCTCTTTGCGCTATGACATTCAGGTTAGCGCATATTTGGTTCTCGTAAAGGCGTCAGAATGCCTCGGGCTGTGCCTCGCGCGCCATGTGATCCAGCACGGCATTGACGAATTTCGGCTCTTTGCCTTCCGGAAAAAACGCACGCGCCACATCGACGAATTCGGTGATGACAACCTTTGGCGGCGTGTCGCTTTGGGTCAGCTCGGCACCTGCGGCACGGAACACCGCACGAAGGGTCGGATCGATGCGCGCGATCGGCCATTTGGCCACCAACGCACGGTCAGTCATCTGGTCGATGGCCGCTTGATAGTTCACCGCATTGTCAACCAGGGACCTGAAAACCGAGATATCGCCGTCCAGCATCTCCTCGCCCTCATACACGGCGCCAAACCGGTGATCCAGAAACTCGTTCACGACAGCTTCGGTCGTTTGCCCGGACTGTTCCATCTGGAACAGCGCCTGCACGGCATAAAGCCGGGCGGCGGATTTCATCAGGCGTTTCTGGTTGGCCGGTTTCGGCGCGTCTGTCTTGGTCATGCTGTCGAGGGTCCGTTGCTGTCGCCCGCCACAAGGATGGACTCGGACGGCGGCTTGAAACCAACGCCCTTTTTGGAAGAGCCCCACTTACGGCTGAGCGCGATCAGATGCAAGGCCGCAGCAGCAGCCCCACCCCCTTTATTCATCTTTTTAGGGTTCGCGCGGACTTCGGCCTGCGCGTCGTTTTCCACAGTCAGAATGCCATTGCCGATGCACAAGCCCTGTAGGCCCATCAACTGGATGGCCCGGCTGGAGTCGTTGCAAACGGTTTCGTAATGCGTGGTCTCACCGCGAATGACGCAGCCCAGCGCGACGTAGCCGTCAAAGTTGCATTGACGGTCGGCCATAGCGATGGCGGTTGGGATTTCCAGCGCGCCGGGTACCTCGACCACTTCGCAGGTGCCACCCGCGGCTTCGATTTCGGCCTTCGCGCCCTTGATCAGGTTATCGGCAATCGCACGATAAAACGGCGCCGCCACGATCAGCAGCTTGACCGGCTTGTCAAATGTCGGTGTCGGCAGAACGCCATGTTCGTCTTGAGCAGCCATGATCAGTCTTCCTTCAGAATCGAACGGGTGCCGACGATGGACAGGCCAAACGCGTCAAGCCCCAGATATACGGTTTGCGGCGAGTCGGTCAGCAGGACCAGTTCCTGAATTCCCATCTTGGACAGGATCTGCGCCCCCAGACCGGTTTGTTTGATGGTGCGCGGCCCCTCGTCACCCGTGGCGTATAGCGAGTTGCGCGGTTGACGGAACAGGCAGACCACGCCCCGTCCTTCTTCAGCAATCTTTTCCATGGCGCGCGGCAGTTCGCGCGAGGATTTCGGACCAAGACCCAGAATATCGGGGGCCTCGTGCAGAGCATGGGTGCGGGTCAACACCGGTTCGGGTGTGGTGATGTCGCCCTTGATCATGACCACATGTTCGATGCCGTGGGTCTGATCGGTGAACAGCCGCATCTCCCACTCGCCGCCATATTCTGACGTCACCATCTGACGCGAGGTTTCGACCACCAGATTGTCATTGCGCGACCGGTAGGCGATCAGGTCACTGATCGTGCCGATCTTCATGTTGTGCTCTTGCGCAAACTCAACCAGATCGGGCAGACGCGCCATGGTGCCGTCGGGTTTCATGATCTCGCAGATCACGCCCGAGGGGTTCAGACCGGCCAGACGCGAGATATCAACGGCAGCCTCGGTATGACCGGCACGCACCAACACCCCACCCCGCTTGGCGCGCAAGGGGAAGACGTGGCCAGGCGTTGCGATATGGGCCATCGTGTTCTGCTCGTTGATTGCAGTTGCCACGGTCAGCGCACGGTCGGCGGCAGAGATCCCGGTACTGACCCCTTCGCGCGCTTCGATGGACACGGTGAATGCGGTTTCGTGCCGGGACGAGTTGTTCACCGCCATCATCGGCAACCCAAGCGCTTCTACACGTTCTGCTGTCATCGGCAGACAGATAAGGCCACGGCCATGGGTGGCCATAAAGTTAATGGCCCCGGCATCAGCGAACTCGGCAGCAATCACCAGATCGCCCTCGTTTTCGCGATCTTCGTGGTCGACCAGGATATACATCCGGCCCGCACGCGCCTCTTCAATAATGTCTTCGATCGGGCTGATCGCGTCGCGCAGCCGGGCCTCGACCGGGCCGGGTGTCTCAAAGCTCATTGGGCAGCCTTTCGCATGGCATGTTTGAACGGCGGAATAGACCACTGAGGGCACAAAGACCAGTCCACAAACGGCGCAGGTCTGCTCCGACGCGACGTATCGTATCAGGACATCTCGGCCAGACGCGACACATAACGGGCCAGCGTATCGATCTCAAGATTGACCCGGTCACCGACCTGCACGTCACCCCAGGTGGTGACCTCTTTGGTGTGTGGGATGAAGTTGATGCCGAAATCGCAATCTGTCACGTCATTGACCGTCAGGGATGTGCCATTCAGTGCCACCGACCCTTTGGGCGCAATGAACCGTGCAAGATCCTTTGGTGCGCGCAGGGTGACGCGGGTGCTGTCGCCGTCTTCCTTGATCGCGATCACCTCGGCTACGCCATCCACATGGCCCGAGACGATATGACCGCCCAGTTCGTCACCAACCTTCAGGGCACGTTCCAGATTGACACGCTTGCCGACAGTCCATGTGTCGAGATTGGTTTTCGAGACGGTTTCCGCGCTGATCTGGACATCATACCAATCGTCGCCCAGCGCGATCACGGTCAGACACACACCGTCACTGGCAATCGAGGCCCCGATATCGATGCCCGCAGTGTCATAGGCGGTCTTGATCCGCGCGCGCAGGTCACCCTGCTGCTCCAGCTCGGCGACGGTGCCCATGTCGGTGACGATCCCTGTAAACATTCCGTTAACCCTCAGTTTCTAACCTGTGCCTGACTATCACCGTCGAGGTAAGGCCAACGGGCCGCGCGGGCAAGCCCTGCCTTGCCGTACACCGACCAAACGGGCATAGTTTTGGCAACAACAACAATACGAGCAGTTCGGATGCAGCACCCGCCTTTAAGGTCTCATGATCGGGTCTTCCTGTTCCTTCAGGGCCCGCACGGACCTTTTTTCCCGGCCTTGGGGCGTATGTTGCGCGCGACGGGGGCTCGGGTCTGGCGAGTTGGATTCAATGCAGGCGATCAGGCGTTCTGGTTTGACAAAGCAAGTTACATCCCGTTTCAGGACAAACCGGAAAACTGGCCCGCAACACTGTCCTCTTTAATCGCTGAAAAAGCTGTTACGGACATTGTACTATATGGCGACACCAGACCCATACATGCGCGTGCGGTCGAAATCGCACGGTCTTGCGGAGTTACCGTACATGTATTCGAGGAGGGGTATCTGCGCCCCTGGTGGGTGACCTATGAGCGGGACGGGTCAAATGGAAATTCCCGGCTGATGACGCTGGACGTTCAGCAGATGCGTCAGGCCATGGCCCTGTCCGACCGAAAGGCGCCGCCGCCCCCGTCGCATTGGGGAGACATGCGGCATCATATCTTCTATGGCGCCCTTTATCATTGGTTCGTGATGACTCTGAACAGCCGCTACCGAAACTTTCAACCGCACAGGGAATTACCTGTCTCGCAAGAATTCAGATTGTACCTCAAGCGCCTGTTTTTGATGCCTTTTCATCGTCTTCAGCGAAGTGTGGCGACGGCGCGGGTCAGATGGGGCGGATACCCCTACCACCTCGTTCTGTTGCAGCTTGGGCATGACAGCTCGGTGAAAGCTCATTCCAGCTTTTCGGGCATGTGTGAATTTCTTGAGCTGGTAATCGAAGGATTTGCGCAAGGCGCGCCGACCCATCACAGGCTGGTGGTAAAGGAACACCCCCTGGAAAACCATCGCGAACCGTTGCGACGCCGGGCCCGTGAGATTGCCAGAAAACACGGCATCGACGACCGGGTTCATTATGTGCCGGGCGGCAAGCTGGCCAGATTGCTGGATGAGGCGAATTCGGCCGTCACCGTGAATTCCACCGCCGGACAGCAGGTCCTGTGGCGGGGCATTCCATTGCGCATTTTCGGGCGTTCGGTTTATGACAAACCCGATTTCGTCTCGCAGCAGCCGATCGCGGCGTTTTTTGCCGATCCTTGCCGCCCCGATTCCGAAGCCTATCGCTGTTATCGGCAATTTCTTCTGGAAACCAGTCAGGTACCCGGCGGGTTCTATTCAAGACGAGGGCGCCGTCAGCTGCTGCGCCGCGCCGTGGATATGCTTTTGGACACCAACGATCCCTACCAATCGGTTCTGAATACGAACGAGGCGCGAACGACACAGTTGAAAGTCGTCGAATGAAACGGGTGGTGTGTGACTGGAAGTTAAGCAACTTACCAGCTAATCTGCACGCAACTACAAAAGACTGAGGATATCGGGCGGTGAAAGTCTCTCCTAGGCGATGGATTCGGGGCGTGTCCTTTGTGGCTGCAATTGGCCTGCTGGCCGCGTGCCAGCTGCCAAAATCCGGACCGAACAAATCCGAAATTCTGGCCGGTTCAGTTCAAAAAGGGGGCAACGCATTTGTCGTTGAAGTTGATGACAACGTCACACGCGCGACATCCGCTATTCCTCAGTATGGTTTTTCTTCCTCCTTTAGCAGTGCCCAGACATTGACCGCGGATACCGTCCGCCCTGGCGACGTGCTGGGGCTGACCATCTGGGAAAACGTCGACGATGGCCTTCTGTCCGGCGAAACCGGTCTTGCAACCGCGTTGAATGAGGTTCAGGTCGACAGCGACGGATTTATCTTTGTTCCCTATGCAGGCCGGATTCGGGCTGCGGGAAACACGCCGGAACAGCTGCGCGTTCTGATCACAGACAAGCTTCAGGAGCAAACGCCGGACCCGCAGGTCGAAGTGCGGCGCGTCGCTGGTGACGGGTCCACCGTCTCGCTGACGGGCACGGTTGCCGCGCCGGGCATTTATCCGATTGAACGGCCAACCCGGTCGCTGCTTGGTATGTTGTCCCAGGCAGGCGGAGTCTCGGTCGCGTCTGACATCGCGCTGGTGACCCTGATCCGGGGCGATCAGAAGGGTACCGTCTGGTACGAGGACCTGTTTCGCAACCCCAAGCTGGACGTCGCCCTGCGCGGTGGCGACCGCATTCTGGTGGAAGAGGACAGCAGATCGTATATCGCCCTTGGCGCAACCGGGGGCCAGTCGCGCGTGGCATTTGAAAGCCAGGACCTGTCGGCACTGGAAGCCTTGGCACAGGTCGGTGGTCTGCTGACGCTGTCCTCAGATCCAACGGGTATCTTTATCCTGCGCAAGGAACGTCAGGATGTCGCCCGCAGTATCACCGGACGCGCCGACCTCAAAGGGGATCAGCGCATGATCTACCTGCTGAACCTGACAGCCCCCAACGGCCTGTTCATTGCACGCGATTTCGTGATCCGGGACGATGATACGATCTACGTGACCGAAGCGCCCTATGCACAATGGAGCAAATCGATCTCACTTATCGCAGGCGGTCTGACACCCGTTGCAAACGTTGCCACCCTAACTGGCAATTGATGCATGAGGCCCGATCCCGACACGTCAGCCGGGAGCGGGCAAAATCGGCTGTTCGTCTATAACGGCGGCTTTCTGACCCAGAAACGTCTGAGACGAATCCTGTCGCTTTCGGGTTACGACATTCGTCTGGGATATCCCAAAGACGGCGATTGCGTAGGCGTCTGGGGTAACAGCCCGACAGCACATCGCGGCCTTAAGATCGCCGAAAAACACGCTGCCCCGGTTCTGCGGGTCGAGGACGCCTTTCTCAGATCTCTGCACCCGGGCCGGAATGGCGAGCCCCCTTTGGGGCTGTTGCTGGATCGTTCCGGCCTGCATTTCGATGCCGCCACGCCGTCTGAGCTTGAAACATTGCTGGCCACGCACCCGCTGGATGACACGGCCCTGCTGAACCGGGCCCGCGCCGCGATCACGCGGATCAGGGAGCTTAACCTCAGCAAGTATTCCGCCTTCGATCTCGATCTTGACCCACCCGATCCGGGTTATGTTTTGGTGATTGATCAGACGGTTGGCGATGCGTCGGTAACAGCAAGCGGAGCGGACCGCGCCCGGTTTCTTGAAATGCTTGTCTTGGCGCAGGAGGAAAACCCCGGCGCGCGTATCCTGATCAAGACGCATCCTGAAACACTGGCTGGTCACCGTCAGGGGCATTTTACCAATCAGGACCTGTCAGACCGGATATCGCAGTTCAGCGACCCGATCAGCCCATGGCCGTTGCTTGAAGGGGCTGTCGCTGTCTATACCGTGTCCTCGCAACTGGGGTTTGAGGCAATTCTGGCTGGCCACAAACCGCGTGTTTTCGGCCAACCTTTCTATGCAGGATGGGGCCTGACGCAGGATGACCGCCCCGTTCCGCGTCGTCAGCGCAGCCTAACACGGGCACAATTGTTCGCGGCCGCCATGCTGCTTTACCCGACTTGGTACGATCCCTATCGCGATCAGCTGTGCGAGCTGGAAACGGTACTGGACACGTTAGAGGCACAGACCCGCGCCTGGCGACAGGACAAAAACGGCTGGACGGCATCCGGGATGCGCTTGTGGAAACGCAGGCATTTGCAACAGTTTTTCGGGCAACATGGAAAGCTGAGCTTCACGGCAACTCAACCCGGCACACCGGACCGCCCCCACATGGTCTGGGCCAGCCAGGCAAGGAACACCGAAGGGGCGGTTCGGGTCGAAGACGGGTTCCTGCGTTCACGCGGGCTTGGGGCGGCACTGGTCCCGCCACTGTCGCTGGTGACGGACGAATTCGGTATCTATTACGACCCGACAAAACCCAGCCAGTTGGAAGAGTTGATCACTTCGCGTGAAACGTTGAGGCCGGATCAGGACCTGCGCGCAGAGCGTCTTATCGAGAACCTCTTGGCCGCAGGCTTGAGCAAATACAATACCGGCAATCCCACCAGCCCCCTGCCCGAAGGCCATCGTATTCTTGTGCCCGGACAGGTCGAGGACGATGCCTCGATCCTGTTGGGTACCAGCGCGGTTCGCAACAATCTGGACCTGCTGAAAGCTGCGCGGGACGCCAATCCCGACGCGATCCTGATTTACAAACCCCACCCCGATGTCGAAGCGGGTTTGCGCGAAGGCAGGATCGATGCCGAGGCAATTGCCGACATCGTCGCAACCCAAACAGACCCCGCATCATTGTTGCTGCACGTGCAGGAAGTATGGACCATGACGTCGCTTCTGGGGTTCGAAGCTTTGCTGCGCGGCGTGAAGGTTACAACTCTGGGCGCGCCCTTTTATGCGGGTTGGGGGCTGACCACGGATCTGGGGGCTGTTCCTGCCCGGCGTGGTGCGCGACCGACGTTGATGGGCCTCGTCCATGCCACCCTGATTGATTACCCTCGCTATTTCGACCCGGTCACGGGGCAACCCTGCCCCGTCGAGGTTGCCGTTGAACGTCTGGCGCAGGGCACTTGTGCCCCGACCGGTCCCTTCAATCGTGTTCTGTCAAAACTTCAGGGCGTGTTTGCGACACATGCGCACTTGTGGCGCTAAACCTAGTCAGACGCCCTGCGCCAACGGTGCAGGATATCCCCACCCACCCTATTGGTTTCCATCAGCTCGAATCTTGGCGCCGCGTCCAGCGTCGTTAACCCCAATGTTCCAACTGCCGCCAGCCCCTCGGCACCGATGGTCAATCCGGCAGTAAATCCGACCAGTTCATCCACCAGATCCTCTGCCAGCAGTGACGCCGCCACCGCCGCCCCCCCTTCGCAGAAGACGCTGGTCAGACCGGCTTGCCCCAACTGATGGAGCAGATCGACCGCGTCAATCTGATGATCTTTCAACGCGCATGGGATCAGCCTTGCGCCCAGTCCTTCCCAGGCTTTCGCGCGCTCGGCGTCCGGGTGATGCGCATGGCAGAGCCAGACAGGTGTCTTTGATGCTGTGCGGGCCAAATGTCCCATCAGGGATATGTCCATATGGCGCGAAACGACAACGCGCACCGGTTGATGTTCAACGCCAAGATCCCGAACCGTCAGTGACGGATCGTCGGCCCGCGCGGTACCCGCTCCGACCATCACCGCATCGTGACGCGCACGCATGGCATGGACGACACGACGCGCCTGTGGCCCGGTGATCCATTGGCTGTGTCCGGTCGAGGTTGCGATCCGCCCATCAAAACTGCTGGCTAGCTTGAGGGTCACGAAAGGTCGGCCTTGTTCCGTCTTCAGGAAGAAGCCTTCCAGATCACGTTCCGCCTGCTCTGCGAGGACACCGGTTACGACCTTAATTCCGGCCTCGCGCAACTTGGCAAAGCCCTGCCCTGCGACGCGCGGATCACTGTCTTCCACGGCGGCCACGACACGGGCGACACCCGCAGCAATCAAAGCCTCGGCACAGGGGGGTGTCTTGCCGTGATGGGCGCAGGGTTCCAAAGTTACATAGGCGGTCGCACCGTCCGCGGCCTGCCCGGCTTGCGCCAAAGCCTCGGTCTCGGCATGGGGGCGACCGCCCGGCTGGGTCCAACCGCGCCCGACAATCCGGCCTTTGCGCACGATAACACAACCCACTGCAGGGTTTGGCCAGCACATCCCCTGGCCGCGCCGCCCCAGTGACAGGGCCAGCGCCATGAATCGCTTATCTGTTTCGCTCACTCGTCCGTCGGTGGCTGCGGCGGGCGCAGTTCGTGGACAAACTCCTCAAAATCATCGGCCGCCTGGAAATTCTTGTACACACTCGCAAAGCGAACATAAGCGACGGTATCGATCCGCGCCAGAGCTTCCATGACGATCTCGCCGATCTTGTGGGACGGGATATCCGTATCGCCCATGCTTTCCAGCCGACGTACGATACCCGATATCATCTGATCGATCCGCTCGGGATCAACTGGCCGTTTCTGCATCGAGATACGGATCGAACGTTCCAGTTTATCGCGATCGAAATCCTCGCGCTTCCCATTGGTCTTTATGACAACCAAATCACGCAGTTGCACACGTTCATAGGTCGTGAACCGCCCGCCACAGGCCGGGCAGAACCGGCGTCGGCGGATTGCCACGTGATCCTCTGCCGGACGTGAATCTTTTACCTGAGTATCGATATTTCCGCAAAACGGGCAGCGCATCCGCCGTCTCCTCGTCCCTTGTTCCGCCTCTTTTTGTAAGCGCTGCGACTTACTTATCCACAACTATAGGGCAGCAACTAGGATTTGGGTAGTCGGAAATTTCAACCGCTAGATAAAGGGTCAGGCCAGGTGCGCTGCAATCCGTCTCTGGTGTGGTGCCGTGCGGTGTTCAAACAGATATATCCCCTGCCATGTTCCAAGGCATGGGCGACCCTGCGACACAGGTATCGACAAGGATACAGGCAACAGCGCAGCTTTTATATGCGCGGGCATGTCATCGGGGCCTTCATAAGTATGCCTTAGATACGACATTGACGGGTGATTGGATGGCGGCACCAGCCTTTCGAAGAACGCCCGAAGGTCGGTTTGAACTTCGGGATCCGCGTTTTCCTGAATAAGCAACGAACAGGAGGTGTGGCGAACGAAAAGCGTCAGTAAGCCATCCGTCGCCACCTGCCCCAGCCAATGCGTCAATTCGGCCGTGAACTCGTAAAGACCTGAACCTTGGGTCTGTATTACAAATTCAGTCTGCATTCACGGTGTCTCGCCGTTTTGTCAGTCGTTAAAGAACGGTCGATAGTTACACCTGGCATTCGCGCCTTGTACAGACATGCTGTACCCCGGCTGAAAACCAACCGAAACAAAGCTGCTTGGCTGCGCACCGACATTCTGTGGCGGCTTGATCGAAAACTGAACCGCTGTTTTACGCCCTGTGGTGACGCTTGGCCCATACCCGCGCAACACGTAGATCGGATCGCGCCAGCCCGCGCCCAAAGTACGCCGTGCATAATCCGCTGCCGCGCACCAGTATCCTTCGGTACGCTGGTCGCCGCGCGGAATAACCTCGAAGTCAGTGGCGTTTATCGGCTCGGTCCGGTACCCGTGCGGCGCTGCGTCAGCAGCCATGGGAATGCTGAACGCCAGGGCGGCAATCGCGGCAAATGTCCGTGTATGTTTCATTGTCATTACTTCCCTGATTGTGTGTGTCAAAAAGGTTAGGCCATTAGCTTCGTCGGCACAGGGTCGCTCACGTTCTGTTTAATCTGTCTCGTGCGATACGTGAACCGGCGTGAGCCATCCCTGATACCTGATCAACATTCCCAGTCCCGGCGCGCCAGCAGACACATCAAACCGAAAGCGCCCCGTTTTGTCCTGCCATTCGCGCGTTCTTGATCGCGGCAAGGTAAAAGCTGGCATCGGAATACCAAACACGGTCAGGCGGAGGATTTTGATATCCATTCCGTTTTCCCGCCAAATGGGCTTTAACCAGATTGAGATCGAGCCGAAAGATTCCCGAACACACTCTCTTTTCGTATCATATTTCAGAGTTGATCGGGTTTTGTGGCCCGCGAAATTCCGGTCCCATGACCAGAATTCGCCATTTGCACCAATGTGCAGAGAAACGGGGACGTCTTTGCCGCTTCGCGGAAATCCGGCCAGACGTGTTGCAAGGGCAACCCATAGCCCTTTGCCACGTTCGATGTCGCAGCGCCCCGTAAAGTAGCCCTCGCTCGTGTGCAGAACTCGAACCGCCCTTGGCAACCTTTCGGTCGATCCTATCGCCTTAAGAAAGGGATCTCCCATCGCTAGTACCCGTTTTCGGCAAAACGAGCCCTGATATCGGGACAGGGAACCAGACATGTCTTGGAACGCCCAAAGAACGCGTATCTGTTTCGTGCGATCAAGCGATAGGCCGGATCCTTGATGGGCCGAGGCAGAAACCGGCATATTGATAACAGCGACCACGGAGCGCGCAACTGTCGCATCGCCTCAGAAAATGCATCCAGATGCTGAAAAACAGCGCCATCCACGACCACCAGATTGGTTTGAAAATCCTGTGTGGGAAGGCCGAGATCTCGGTACAGTTTTTGCCCAAGCGGGGACTGCGCCGTGGCAAATTGGAAAACATGGCGCCGGTCACGTTTCAGCATAAACTGGAAAAACCCCGAACACAGCACGCATTCGCCGTCAAACACAATCAGGTTTTGGTCATAAACCCCTGTATTCTCAAAAACATCTTGCAAGGTTTTTCACCGGTATTTTTGACTTAAAGCCAGCCTGACAAAACCACCTGAGCGAAGCAATGCGACATGTACGAAAGGTATGGGGGCGTGCCGGGGAGCCTTGACCAGAGGCTGGTGATTTCCCCGAGGCTCTGACCTCATCCCCATAAAGGTCTGGACCCGGCAACATTGCTGAATTGGTTCGTTGCACATGGCGACGCTTGTCCATACCGGTCAATAAATTTCGAGAATTTGCCACCGATGGCTTGTTTCTGTGTGAAATCGACTTGTCAGCACCGTCGATCATGAAAGAGAATTCTGTAATAGTCCGCTTATGTATTTGAAAATTTGAGGTACTGCTTCGCGATGGATGTCGATATCGGCCGACTTCATCTGTTTGTTCAGGCACTGGACCGCTATTCCGGAAATGGCGATATGTCCTGTAATGTCCTGAAGATGGCAGGGCTGCGCCCTCAGGATATCGCGCCGCCGGTCTCAACCTACAGCGTACAAAGCGAGGCTTTGTTTATCCGTTATGCATGTGACGCCACCCACGACGTCACGTTTGCGGCTCGCACGGGTCTTGAGGTTACGTCAGCCTCGACCGTGACCGCCTATATCAGCAAGTATTCCCGCGATCTGAAACAGGTGATGGAGAACCTCTCGCGCTTTCACGGCATCATCGACCCTGCCATCGCGCTTAACCTGCGCGTCGCGGGTAACTTTGCGACCTTGGAAGCCGAGTGGAAAGACCCCGGATTTGCGCGGTATCACAGACGCACCGAATTCCTGATATTTGCTGCCCTGGCCAGAATGCGGAACCTGACGCAAGTCAATCTCTATCCGATAGAAATTCGGTTTCAGCACAGGGTCGGCGACCACGCCCGAAGATTTGAGAAGCTTGCCGGTTTTCCAGTGACCTTTGGGGCTGAGAACCTCGAGATTATCCTGCCACTTTCCGCGTTGGACCTGTCTGTGCCGACATATGACCCCCAACTCAGAGAGCACTTGCTGGGATATGCAGATCGCCTGCTTTCTGAGAGAGGCGCCCCCAAACATCTGACCCGCTCCAAGGTCGAAGGGCTGGTTACCCGTTCCCTGCCCGGCGCAATCCCGCAGGCCGAAAGCGTCGCGGCTGATCTGGGGATGAGCCTTAGAACCTTCAGCAGGCGCCTCAGGGATGAAGGCACCAGCTATCGCGATGTTGTCGACGAACTGCGGTGCGACCTGGCGCAGACCTTTATCAAGAATGAAATGCCCTTGTCCGAAATCGCCTATTCGCTGGGCTATGCGGATCAGGCCGCATTTTCGACCGCTTTCAAACGTTGGACAGGCCAGCCGCCCAGCGCGTTCAAGACACGATTGGCACACCCGATACGGACGTGAGACCGGGGGTCATCAGCTTGAAAAACCTCGCCCCGGCCCGTCCCATGAGTGGACAGAACGGATATAGAAGGACAGGAGGTCCGGGCCTTGTGCGTTCCCGCCAATGTGATGGGAGAACAGGCCATCGTGAAGAGCGCCTTGATTGAAAAAAGGCGCCTCGGGTGAGGCGCCTTGGAAATTATTGATCCAGGAAGGACCGAAGCTTTCGGGATCGGCTGGGATGCTTCAGCTTCCGCAGCGCCTTCGCTTCGATCTGGCGAATACGTTCGCGGGTCACGCTGAACTGCTGACCCACCTCTTCAAGCGTGTGGTCGGTGTTCATACCGATGCCGAAACGCATCCGCAGCACACGTTCTTCGCGCGGGGTGAGCGATGCCAAAACCCGTGTGGTGGTTTCCTTGAGGTTTTCCTGAATGGCGCTGTCCAGAGGAAGCACGGCATTCTTGTCCTCGATGAAATCACCCAGCTGGCTGTCTTCTTCGTCACCAATCGGCGTTTCCAGCGAAATCGGCTCTTTGGCGATTTTCATCACCTTGCGAACCTTCTCAAGCGGCATTTGCAGCTTTTCGGCCAGTTCCTCGGGTGTCGGTTCGCGGCCGATCTCGTGCAGCATCTGGCGGCCGGTCCGGACCAGCTTGTTGATCGTTTCGATCATGTGAACCGGAATACGGATCGTGCGCGCCTGATCCGCGATCGAACGCGTGATAGCCTGACGAATCCACCACGTTGCATAGGTCGAGAATTTATAGCCGCGGCGGTATTCGAACTTGTCTACCGCCTTCATCAGGCCGATATTACCTTCCTGAATAAGATCAAGGAATTGCAGGCCGCGGTTCGTGTACTTCTTGGCGATCGAGATCACCAGACGCAGGTTGGCTTCGACCATTTCCTTCTTGGCCTGCCGCGCCTCTTTTTCGCCCTTCTGGACCTGCTGAACGATGCGGCGGAATTCGCTGATGTCCAGACCCACATACTGGCCGACCTGAGCCATGTCGTTGCGCAGCTCTTCGACCTTCGCGGTCGAGCGTTCGATGAACATCTGCCAACCCCGACCCGGCTTTTCCGCCATCTCGGCCAGCCAGTTCGGGTCAAGTTCGCGGCCGCGGTATTCGTCGATGAACTCGCGACGGTTGATCCGCGCCTGATCGGCCAGCTTCACCATCGAGCTGTCCAGCGCCATAACGCGACGGTTGATACCGTAAAGCTGATCGATCAAAGCTTCGATCCGGTTGTTGTGCAGGTGAAGACCATTCACCAGTTGCACAATCTCGGCCCGCAACTTCTGATAAGTCGCCTCGTCCTCTTCGCTGAACGTGCCATCCTCGTTCAGGGTGGCCGAAATACGGCTGTCCTGCATTTCAGACAGCATCGCGAAATCGGTAGAGATCCGTTCCAGAGTGGTCAGAACCTGATCCTTCAATGCCGCTTCCATCGCGGCCAGCGACATATTGACCTGATCGTCTTCGTCATCATCGTCGTCGCTGGTGATCGGGTTGCCATCCGCATCCAGTTCCGGCCCGGCCTCTCTTGCAGGTTTTGCAGCCTGCACGGCAGACGCATCAACGACTGGCGCATCGCCGTCTTCGTCCAGCTGGTTGCCGAACGTGGTTTCCAGATCGATGACATCCCGCAGCAGAATGTCTTCGGACAACAATTCATCGTGCCAGATGGTGATCGCCTGGAAGGTCAACGGGCTTTCGCACAGGCCTGCGATCATGGTGTTGCGCCCTGCTTCAATCCGCTTGGCGATGGCAATCTCGCCCTCACGGCTTAGCAGTTCAACCGAACCCATCTCGCGCAGATACATGCGAACAGGGTCGTCGGTGCGGTCCAGCTTTTCGGTGGCGGCCCCTGCCAACGCAACCTCGCGGTTGCTTTCGGTGGTTGTCAGATCGGTCGAGCCTTTGTTCTCTTCCTCTTCGGCCTCTTCATCTTCGATGATGTTGATGCCCATCTCGGACAGCATCGACATAACGTCTTCGATCTGTTCCGAGCTGACCTGATCAGGCGGCAAAACCTGATTGAGCTGATCGTAGGTGATGTAACCTTTCTCGCGGGCCTCGGCGATCATCTTCTTGACGTTGGCCTGGCTCATGTCCAGCGAGATTTCCTGTTCCTGCTCGTCGGATTTGCTATCTTCGGTCGTGTCTTTGGCGGCCATTCAATGCTCCTGCAGGGATGGGTGATTCGTTTGATCCGAATCATTAGCGCGTAGAAGTGATTCGGCCACCCGTTTACCTGTTTTTCTTTTCCAGTGCCTTACGAAAACACCATTTTACCGGCGTTTCCGCTCGAATTTGATGCCGGACATAATCGCCTCGAACGCGTCTTTCTCGTCGCGGTTGATTCGCGCCCCGTTGTCGGCGATGTCGAATATGGCCTTGTCCTCATTCTGGCTTCGGCTTGTCCGATTGCGTTCTTCTGCCGCTTGCGCCAGCCGATATGTCAGCGCCTCATCGGCCAGATCGGACAACTCCTCTGCGGCTTCGGCAATCTCAGCATCTAACCCCCGGAGCGCTTTGATTTTCGCGAGTTCTTCGGCCAGTGTCATCTCGGCCTTTTCGACGTCGCCTGGTTTGAACACACAGGGGATTACGGCGACATGGCGAAGGGCCAGCAGGTTTTCAAGGGCCGAGGGCCCTAAAGTTTCGGTAATGTGGTCCTTCAGATTGTCCGGGTCATCGATCGCGTGGCGCAGGATTGCAGTTCGCAATGCAGCATGATCGGGATCACGGCATTCCATTTCTTCCATTTGGTGTTCGAACTGCACGACGACTTGGGGGTTAAGCGCGGCAATAGCCAGAATGGCCGCTTCGCGCAGTTGAATCTCGGCATTCTCGGACGAGGCCAAAAACGAGGACCGCGCGCCGGGCGTGGCGGGCTGTTTTGGCGGCACCCATTTGCCGCGCGGTTGCCATTGCCGGGATTGCGGCTGCCGTTGCGGACGGAACAATTGCCAGCGCAGATCCTTGATCTCTTGCCCATAATGCGCCCGGATCGATGGGTCGCGGATAAGCTTGATTTTCTCGCGCAGGGACTTGTCCAAAGCCGCCTTGCGTTCGGGGCTGTCGAACACCTTGCCGTCGGTCTCGCGCTGCCACAGCAGCTTGACCATCGGAATGGCTCCATCCAGCACGGCCTTCACGGCGCCTGCCCCATCGACGCGCAGCAGGTCGTCGGGGTCTTTGCCCTCGGGCATCAGGGCAAACCGCAGCGACTTTCCAGCTTCGAGCAGCGGCAAAGCCAGATCAACCGCCCGCATCGCCGCGCGCAGACCTGCTGTGTCGCCGTCCAGCGCAATGATCGGCTCGTCCGATATCCGCCACAGCAGTTGCAATTGATGTTCGGTGATGGCCGTTCCCAAAGGGGCAACCGACGCGCCAAAGCCGGCTTCGACCAGCGCGATCACGTCCATATAGCCTTCGGCCACGATCAGCGGCTGACCCTTCCCCGCCGCCTGACGTGCCGGGCCTTGATTGTAAAGACTGCGTCCTTTGTCGAACAGCTCGGTCTCGGGCGAGTTCAGGTATTTCGCGTTGTCATTGGGGTCCATCGCCCGCCCGCCAAACGCGATACAACGCCCGCGCGGGTCGCGGATCGGGTACATGATGCGGTTGCGGAAGGTGTCATAAGGCTTTTTGCCCTTGTTCGAGGGCTTGGCCAGCCCGGCCCCAAGGATCAGGTCCTCGGCCACGTTCTTGCCGCGCAGATGGTCCCAAAGCGCCTGCCAATCGTCCGGGGCAAATCCAATCTCCCACCGGTCCAGTGCTTGCGCGTTCAACCCGCGGCGCGCGAGGTAGTCTCGTGCGGCGGCTCCTGCCCCGGTCTTGAGTTGCAGGCGGAAGAACTGCGCTGCCTGCTCCATCACATCAGCCAGCTGTGTTCGGTGGTCCTGTTTTTCCTGCGCCTTCGGATCGCGCGCAGGCATCGGCATCCCGGCTTCGCGGGCCAGAATCTCGACAGCTTCGATGAACGAGACATTCTCGGTCTCTTTCACAAAACTGATCGCGTCGCCTTTAGCGTGGCAGCCAAAGCAGTAGTAAAACCCCTTTTGGTCATCCACGTGGAACGAGGCCGTCTTTTCATGATGGAACGGGCAAGGCGCCCACATATCCCCTTTGCCCGGATTGGACTTGCGTTGGTCCCACATGACTTTGCGCCCGACAACCTGAGACAGGCTGAGCCGCGTGCGCATTTCGTCCAGAAATCCGGGGGGCAATGACATATCAATTGTTGAGGTTGTTTTTTATTGCCTGAACTTGATCCCAGTTGTCCACGCATTGTTGGTACATGATCTCACTGAGATCATTTTTTCGCAGATCTCGTTTCTTTTGTTGGAATACCCAGGAAGTCAAATGTGGGATCGCAGCGTTGTAACCCGCTGGCCAAGTCGGGCTCGTAGAAGCGATTGCGCTCGCAACATCCTCTTCTTTTACGCGATCCAGCCGTGCTTTCTGGATCGCCCTGACAACATCTGCCTGATATCCACAACTTTGTTCTTTGGTTTCCGCTGCCGCCAAAGGCGTAGCCAGCAAAGCTGCGGTGATAGCGATACGTAACATAGGGAGCTCCCTGAATCGTTTCTGAGCGTCAGTTTAACGACGCGAGCCGAGACCTTCCACAATCGTTTTTTCCACATCACCGGGGAATGCGGACAAGCGGGTGGCCGAACACGGCCACCCGAAATCACATTAGAGACCTTTGGCGCGGTAGCTTTTTGCGACGCGGTCAATCGCCACGATATAAGCCGCCGTACGCAGGTCCTCGACATCATCACGGCTGTGCCAAACCTCACGCATCGACTGATAAGCAATGCGCATTGTGTCATCGAGACCCGAGCGCACCAGCTCAAGCTCATCCGCGCCTTTGAGGTACTTGGCCTTAAAGTCCGGCGACATAGACCATGCATCGCCCAGGTACCGGTCCAGCCTTTCCAGCTCGCTGACGATCAGTTCATGACGCGATTCTTCCTGTCGACGCTGCATCCGGCCAAAGCGGATATGGCTAAGGTTCTTGACCCATTCAAAATAAGACACCGTCACACCGCCCGCATTTGCATACATGTCGGGGATGATCACTGTGCCTTTCTTGCGCAGGACTTCATCCGCGCCAGCGGTAACCGGACCATTGGCAGCTTCGATAATCAGCGGCGCCTTGATCCGATCGGCGTTCGACAGGTTAATAACACCCTCCAAAGCCGCCGGGATCAGAATGTCGCATTCGGCCTCCATCACTGCTGCACTTTCAGCGGAATGGGTCGCATCGGGATAGTCTTTTACGCCGCCGTGTTTGACAATCCACTGCCGCACGGCTTCGACGTCAATGCCGTCGGGATTAAATAGTGCACCATCCCATTCGATGATTCCGGTGATGAGCGCGCCGTCTTCTTCGCTCAGGAACTTGGCTGCGTGATAACCTACATTGCCAAGCCCCTGCACGATAATGCGCTTACCATCCAGTTTGCCCGACAAACCTGCTTTTTGAATGTCTTCAGGGTGGCGGAAAAACTCGCGCAGCGCATATTGGATGCCACGTCCGGTCGCCTCGACCCGCCCGGCAATGCCGCCCGCATTCAAGGGCTTGCCGGTGACACAGGCGCGCGCGTTGATATCCGTTGTGTTCATCCGCGCGTATTGGTCGGCGATCCAGGCCATCTCACGTTCGCCGGTGCCCATATCGGGCGCAGGCACGTTTTGCGATGGGTTTATCAGGTCTCGCTTTGCAAGCTCATACGCAAATCGCCGCGTGATCTGTTCCAGCTCATGCTCTTCATATTCTCGTGGATCAATGCAAAGCCCCCCCTTGGAGCCACCAAACGGCGTTTCAACAAGCGCGCACTTATACGTCATCAGCGCAGCCAGGGCTTCGACTTCGTCCTGATTCACTGCGGTGGCATATCGAATACCGCCCTTGACCGGCTCCATATGTTCCGAGTGGACAGATCTGTAGCCGGTGAAGGTATGAATTTCACCACGCAACCGAACACCAAATCGAACTGTGTAGGTTGCGTTGCAGACACGGATCTTTTGCTCCAACCCCGGCGGCAGCTCCATAAGGGCGGTTGCCCTGTTGAACATCAGGTCAACACTTTCACGAAAGCTGGGTTCTTTGATGCCGGTCATAAAATCCTCCGTAGCGGTACATGACGATACGTCACGACGTTTTGTCGCACCACTGGCGGCATGCTGCAATCAAACAATGCACTTTTTTTAATCATTTTATGAACGCATGCTTAGTTGCCCTAGGGTGAGTCGCTCAGATCGGCCAACTCCCTAACGAATTGTTTTCATTTCATCGACAGATCACCTGAAACGGTCCGAATTATACCCCTCGGGCGCGTAAAAAGGCCAAAACCAAGCCTTTTTCGCCCAATTCACGCCACGTTTGAAAATTAACTTTGTCCCAAATCTCTTTTTCTTTGACGCACGAATTCGACGTGTGAAGCGGAGTAACCAGAATGCTTAATTCCTTGCTTTGTAACGACGGCTCGAAACCGAAGCGCAAAACGTTCAAGTTAGTGCAGTTCGCTCGGAACGAAGATGGCGTCTTCACCATTTTCGTATTGTTTATGGTGGTCCTGATGCTGGCGATTACCGGCATGGCCATGGATGTCATGAAGTATGAGCGTGACCGCGCTAGCCTGCAATCCACACTGGACCGCGCTGTGCTTGCCGCCGCAGACCTCGACCAGGACCTTCCCGCCAAGGCGGTCGTCGATTCTTACATGGACAAGGCCGGGCTGGGCAATCTGAATGCCATTACGACGGTCGTCGAAGGTTTCGGCTCCAAAAAAGTAACTGCTACAGCTGAAGCGGTTGTGCCGACCCGCTATCTGAGGTTCGGCAAAGTCACTGAACTGGGCCTTGTTGCGACCAGCGCGGCTGAAGAATCCATTGGCGCTGTCGAAATCTCGTTGGTTCTCGACATCTCCGGCTCCATGTCTCAATCGTCCGCCACGCCATCAAAGACAAAAATCGCGGTATTGAGAGAAGCTGCGTCGGAATTTGTGAGGCTCATGCTAGACAAACCTGACGAAACACAGATTTCAATCTCGATTGTTCCTTATGCAACGCAGGTCAACGCTGGTGCATCAATCCTGGGCAAGTTCACGAATGTCACGCAGGAACACAGTTATTCGCACTGCGTAAACTTCATTCCAGAGCAGTACAGCGATTCTGATCTGGAACGGGATGACACGTTGGAGCGCACCGCCCATTTCGATCCTTTCACCTATTCTGAAGGGTCAATCGACCTGCCCGTTTGTCCGGTCCGCGCAGGGAGTGCAATCACCCCTGTCACCGACAATATGAACAAACTGCTTGCCCAGATTGCGTCCCTCACCCCCGGTGGGAACACGTCGATTGATATTGGGATGAAGTGGGGCACTGCCCTGCTGGACCCGAGTATGCGCGGAATTGTTCGCGACCTGTCACTGGAACAGGATCCGTCCTTTGTAGGTACAACAATTGTACCATCAAAATTCTCGGTCCGTCCTTCAGACTATGGCACCGACGTTCTGAAGATCGCCATTGTTATGACCGATGGTCAGAACACCGATCAATACATGCTTAACCCATCGCTGCGCGAAGGTATGTCAGACGTCTGGTACAACCCGGAAGCTGATGAGTACACCGTGTACCACTCTGAGGGTCGTCCGAATTTTTTCTGGCCTCAGCAAGACGTTTGGGCGGATCATCCCTACGGAAACCCGGAACCTGAGACAGAGCTGAACGAAGAACCCGGAACAGCCGTTCGGTTGACATATCCTGAACTGTTTAACCGAGTATCTTTGGCATGGAACGCACGGTACAACTATTACTGGCAGTCCAGCGGTTGGGCAGAATGGTATTCCAAGGCCTACGCGAAAGTCGAAACGTCGGCCAAGAACCAGCGCACCAAGCACATTTGTGATGCGGCCAAAGATCAGGGTATCATCGTTTACGGTATCGCATTCGAAGCGCCCAGAAGCGGATACAGGACCCTCAAAGACTGTGCCAGCTCTGACAGCCACGTCTATGACGTAAGTGGCCTGAACCTTGAGAAAGCCTTTGAATCCATCGCATCGTCGATCCGCAAGCTGAGGCTAACCCAATGATCAGCAAAAAGCTGTCGATGCTACGCCTGTTTCGACAATCCGAGGCAGGGAATGCGACAATCGAGTTCATCATGCTCGTACCCTTCTTCCTGGCGCTTCTCGTGGCAGGAGCCGAACTGTCCATCATCACAATGCGGCATGCTGCTTTGGAGCGTGGGGTTGACCTGATCGTAAGGGATATTCGGCTGGGTACAGGTACGGACTGGAATCACGACGTGATCAGGGATCGGATTTGCGAAGTGTCCGGAATCAAGGATTGTACAGGGAATTTGCGACTGCAAATGGTCAAGCAGGACGCGTTCGCTGGTATCTTGCTTTCGGACGACATCCCCTGCACGGACAGTTCTGAAGATCCCAAGCCGGTTCTGGATTTCAAGAGCGGCCAGTCCAATGAGTTGATGATCCTACGTGCCTGCCTGCGCATAGATCCGGTTCTTGAGACCTCTGCCATTGCCAAGCTTGTCCCGGACGCTACCGGCCACTACGCGGTGACCGCAACAACGGCATTCGTACAGGAGCCACTGTAAGATCATGTCTGTACTCCAAAATCTGAGAAATCGCGTCAAAGTCTTCAAGAAAGACGAAAGTGGCATTCTGACCGTAGAAGCCCTCATGATTTTTCCACTGATGTTATGGACGATTACGTTCACGTTCACAGCATTCGAGGGGTTTCGTCAAAGCGCGTCCAATCTGAAGGCAGCTTATACAATCAGCGACCTGATTTCGCGTGAAACGCAGGCCGTAACAGATGTGTATATCGACTCGCTGCACGATTTGGCGGGCAAGATGATCAATAACCGGTCAGACGTGAAAATGCGTGTCTCGCTGATCGTTTACGATGAGGACGATAAACGCCACTATGTGCGCTGGTCGACCGTTCGCGGCTTTGACAATGAGTGGGACGACAACAGCATCGATGAAATCGAAGATCGCCTGCCGCCGATGCCCAATCAGGATACGGTCATTCTGGTCGAAACGTCGAATGAGTACATCCCCACGTTTAGACCGGGTTGGGACTTTGCGACAGGTATCACCTTTGAGAACTTCATCTTCACCCGTCCCCGCTTTACTAACGAAGTTGCGTGTAACTTATCCAGGACCCCGTTCGTCTGCACAAATAGCGGATAGAATTTCGGACATGAACTTGGCTTCGGCGGCAGATGTCATGCCGCCCACGCCAACCCGGTGACCCACCCGCCACCACAATCCCGGAGCCCAGCGGTTCGCCGCTTTGTTTCGCGTACGGACCAGAAAGCCGTTTGACGGTTTGAACGCGAATACACCCCGATCCACCGTTTCAATATCGGCCACTTCCGCGATGACCTGACCCGATCCCGTTCGCAACTCGGTCCGGGTCAGTTCGATACAGTCTTCTGTGGCGCGCCATACCCGAAGCGCCAGCCAAAGCGATGCACCGCCAACGACAAACAGAAACACCTGCCAAACCGGTTCGGGCGGCGATGCCAGCGCGACATAGGTAACCAGCATTCCAACCGTTGTCAGCATCCCTACCCCGGTCCATCGTCTGGGGGATGAGGCCTGAATCGTTGCCAACACGTCGTCCTGCATGGATGTCTCCTGTCTGATCCACTTCGATCTAGCCATTTTGCGCCGGAAACAACAGGGGTTTGGCTGCAAAACAATTTCGCACAGGTCCGGTTATTTTGTGCAAATTGACTGCTGTGGCGCAGAGATTACATGCTGCCCGGATGAAACGGAGGCAAACATGTCCCTTAGACCGACGTTGGAAACACGCAAAGCCATCCCCACAATGGAAGGGGCTGGTGTGAAACTTCACCGCGCATTCGGGTTTCAGGACCCGTCCGAACTGGATCCCTTTCTGCTGTTTGATGATTTCAGAAATGAACGCCCGCAGGATTATCAGGCCGGTTTTCCCTGGCACCCGCACCGGGGGATCGAAACGATCACTTACGTCCTGACCGGCACGGTCGAACATTCGGATTCGCTGGGCAACACCGGCACGCTTGGCGCCGGTGATGTGCAATGGATGACCGCCGGATCCGGTATCCTGCATCAGGAAATGCCAAGCGGCAACATCTCAGGCCAGATGCACGGCTTCCAGTTGTGGGGCAACCTGCCTTCGGACCAGAAGATGACCGCCCCGCGCTATCAGGACGTCCAAAGCAAGGATATCCCCGAAATCACCGATGACGATGGCACGACAGTGCGGGTGATCGTAGGTGATTTCTGGGGTAAGACTGGACCCGTAGACGGGATAGCTGCTGACCCGCAATATCTGGATATCTCTGTCCCGGCGGGTGTGAAGAAAACTTTCCGAATCGATACGTATCGCCGTGCTTTCGCCTATGTGTTTCAGGGTCAGGCCGCCTTTGCCGAT